>CAZHAO010000193.1:0-4123 GCA_964530375.1 uncultured Methanotrichaceae archaeon | reverse complement strand
CTATTGATTGAAAAATTCGAGGAAGAAGTAAATCATATCAGTGACCTTTGCCAAAATAAAACCCAACAACTTTCGGATGTGGTATCTAAAGATGATCCGAGCGAGATTGAGAAGCACCTAAACCAAATATCAATTGCATTGGACGTGCTCTATAAAGAGAGAGGTAGGATGCTCGAGCTTGGAGCAAGACCGATGGACTTTAAAACTCTTTTTCTTTTCCTAGGTTCATCCCTCTCATCTTTAATATCGATTATCGAGACTCTAACGAGTGAAAAAGATGTCCAAATTATTGGTCTTGTAATACCGTATATTAATCAACTATTTGGGTATTTTAACCATAATATAGTCAACGTATTTTGATCATGAGTGTCTTTCGATTCGTTAGTTTCCGATTTGCAGCTTCATATTCTGGGCTATGTGCCCACGCCTTGATTTAACGCGAAATAATTTCAGGACTCCACAAAGCTAGTACATAAGCTAAATCTTAAATATGATGATAAATAATTACACTTGAGGTAGTTTATGCAGGAATTTAGTAAACCCATCGTAATATCCGTTGTAGCAATATTTTTTATGCTTATGGTTCCATGTGTAGATGCAGGTGATGATGGTTATAGAGAAGCATCTGGGTACACACCATCCACACTTGGTGCTGAAGTGCCATGCTTTTTAGTGGAGGACGGTTGTAGCGGTGATGGACCTCGCATGTCCATGTCGGAATTAGCCTTTTTCGATAATTTCAATGGCGGGCACTTAGATTCTGACTGGGACCTCGATGACGAATGGTCTGTCCGGGATCATTCCCTTAGGGGATTGGGCCATTCATCTGCGGACCTGATGAACAACGATGTGAGCAATTTTGATTTTCGTGCCGATTTCAAGAGAAATCGGGGAGGTATCCATTTCAATTTCAGGTTGACTCATCCCCGAGACGGCCTACACAGATATTACGTAGACGTTAGCGAGAACGAACTCTCATTGAAAAAGCAATTGGGACAAGGTAACTTCATTATTATGGTTGTTTCGGAATTGAATTATCCAGATTGGGAGAGATGGCACGAGATAGAAATTGAAGCAGACGGGGGAAACATCAGGGTTTATCTCAATGGTCACAAATGTATTTGCTACAAAGACCCCAATCCCATCAACAGTGGTCGCATATCTTTTGAGGTGCTGCCGGATTCAGAGTTCTTAATCGACGACGTCACCATTTACCGATAGTAGTTATAAAAATACCCTTAACCTACGACCACATGCGTCAGAATACCAACCCGATCCCAGGGCGCCCCTCCCCTACGGGCGCCCCTTGGATTTTTACCCCCGCTTCCCCGCCCGCTCCCTCATCGCCCGAACGAAGGCCAGGAACGGGGGCGATGGGCGGCCGGGCCTCGACTTCATCTCGGGGTGGAACTGGGTCGAGAAGAAGAACGTGTGGCCGGAGATCTCGGCGATCTCCATCCGGTTCCTGTTCTTGCCGGAGAAGATCATCCCCTTCTCCTCGATCCTGGGGATGTAGTCGGGGTTCACCTCGTAGCGGTGGCGGTGCCGCTCGATTATCTTGAGGGACCCGTAGATCTTCTCGGCGAGGGTCCCCGCCCGGAGCTGTGCCTCGTAGTCTCCGAGGCGCATCGTCGCCCCCATATCCTCGACCCCCTCCTGCTCCGGAAGGATGGTGATGACGGGGTGGGGGGTCGCGCCGAACTCGGTGGAGCTGGCGCCGTCCAGGCCCAGGACGTTCTTCGCGAACTCGACGACCGCAAGCTGCATCCCAAAGCAGATCCCCAAATAGGGGATGCCGTTCTCGCGGGCGTACCTGATCGCCTCCATCTTGCCACCGGTGCCCCGGGCGCCGAATCCTCCGGGGACGAGGATCCCGTCGAACTCCCGCAGGAGCTCCGCCGCTCCCGCTGGGCTCTTCTCCAGCTCCTCGGCGTCGATCCAGGAGATCCTCGGCCAGGCGCCCGCCTCGATCCCGGCGTGCTTCAGCGCCTCCCGGATCGATAGGTAAGTATCCTCCATGTGGGTCGTCCCCTGCGACCCAGCGGTGTACTTGCCGACGATCGCCATCTTCACCGATTCCCTGATCGAGACCATCTTCTCGATCAGCTCCACCCAGTCGGTCCTGTGCTCCAGAGGATATAGCCGGAGCATCTTCATCAGGTAGAGGGGGGTCCTCTGCTCCTCCAGGAGGAGGGGGACCTTGTATACGTCGTCGACGTCGTGGTTGGAGACGACCCCCTCCACCGGGACGTCGCAGAATAGGGAGATCTTCGACTTCGTCTCGTCCCGCAGCGGCCTTGTGCACCGGACGGCGACGATGTCGGGCTGGAGGCCCAGGGCCCTCATCTCCTTGACGCTGTGCTGGGTCGGCTTCGTCTTCTGCTCGCCGTCGGTCGTCGTCGGAGCCAGGGTGACGTGGACGAAGGCGATGTTTCCCATCTCCTCGTTCCGAAGCTGCCTCATCGCCTCGAGGAAAGGCATCCCCTCGATGTCGCCGACGGTCCCGCCGACCTCGATGACGCAGACGTCGCAGCCGCTCTCCCGCGCGACGCTCCGGATCCTCTCTTTGATCTCGTTTGTTATGTGGGGGATGATCTGGACGGTCTTACCAAGATACTCGCCCCGCCGCTCCTTCTCGATGACGGTCTTGTAGACCTTTCCGGTGGTGATGTTGTGGTCGCGGGTCAGCTCCACGTCCAAAAATCGCTCGTAGTTTCCGAGGTCCAGGTCCACCTCGCCCCCGTCCTTGAGGACGAAGACCTCGCCGTGCTGGAAGGGGCTCATCAGCCCCGCGTCGATGTTTATGTAGGGGTCGATCTTGATGGCGGTGACCTTGTAGCCCCTCTCCATCAACATCCGACCGATGGAGGCGGCGGTGATCCCCTTCCCCAGGCCGCTCATCACCCCGCCCGTAACGACGATGTATCTTGCGCTTATCACGTATCCGGGAAGGGGCTATGTCCCTAGATAAGATTGGCGATCAGAATAAAAGGGAATTGAAAGAGAGACTTCGAGCCTTGACTAAGAGGACATCTCCTCCCGCAGGTCAGGAGGGAGCATGTTCGGTATCCCGTCCTCGATGGGGTAGCACTCGCCGCAGCTCTTGCAGCATAGTCTGCCGCTCAAAATCTCGCCATCCTTCTCCTCGAAGACCTCCAGGTCCAGATCGCCCTTGCACATCGGGCAGGCCAGAATCTCCATCAGATCGCGCTTCATGCTCTTATCACCATATCGATCCGTTAAAAAAGTTGGCTTCAGCGGAAGAGGAGACCTTTGGCGTTCTCGGACAGAATGAGCCTCTTCTCCCGATCCGATAGGTCCATCTCCCCGACGAACTCGACCTCCTCCGCCTGGTCTGTCCAGGGGTAGTCGGTACCGAATAGCACCCGATCAGCGCCGATCTCGGAGATCAGGTCGCATGCCTCCTCTGAAGCCAAACTAGGTGAGATGTAGGCGGTGTCGAAGAAGACGTTATCCCCGGCCGGGATGAGGTGCTCCCTGACTCCGGACCACATCTCCCACCCGCCGAGGTGCGCGAGGACGACGACGAGGTCGGGATGCCGCTCCGCCATCCGGGCGAAGCGGTCGGGCGTCCCGAAGAACTCCGGCAGGTCCTCGGGGACCTTCCCGGCGTGGAGGAGGAGGACCATCCCCCGCTCTTCCACCCCCTCATAGAGCCGGTCGCACCGAGGGTCGTCGGGGTAAAATCCCTGGAGGAAGGGGACGGCCTTGACTCCCCGGACCCCGGCCGCGAGGAGCCGATCCAGCTCCGCTTCCAGATCCGGCTGGAAGGGGTGGATCGCCCCGAAGGGGACGAGGCCATCGCCGTCAGCGGCCGCGATGAAGAAGTCGTTCGTCGGCGCGACGTGCTTTGGCAGCGGCGCAAGGGGCAGGATGACGGATTTTTCGACGCCAGCTTTCGCCATAGAATCCCGGAGGTCTGAGACGGTCCCAAGCCCCGGAACCCTCACCCCCATCCTCCTCTTGACGGAGTCGATCGCCTTCGGCGCCATATCGTCGGTGTAAATGTGAGCGTGAAAGTCGATTACCACGATCGGAAGACTCCCCTGAAATAGATAAAATTTCGCCCCGTCGACGGGAGAACTCGACCTAGATCATCCCC
>CAZHAO010000192.1:0-4146 GCA_964530375.1 uncultured Methanotrichaceae archaeon | reverse complement strand
GGGCAGGGTGAACGGGAACAGGCGTTTGACCGACCAGATCATAAAGGAGAAGACCTCCTACGGATCGATAAAGGAGTTCGCCTCGGCGGTCTTCGGAGGGGCTGCAAGCCTCAAGGACGCCGGGATCAAGCCGGTATTCAGGCTTCACCCGCCGAGAAGGGGTCACCGAGGAACGAAGAAGACCGTCAAAGAGGGCGGAGAGCTCGGCTATCACGAGTCGATCTCAGATCTTATCTGGAAGATGAGGTAGGACCATGCCTAAAAGCAAGCTGAAGAAGTTTAGGGGCAGCAGAACCTGTGGCGGCGGCACTCACAAAAACCGCAGAGGCGGGGGGTCGAGGGGCGGCCGCGGCAACGCCGGCGGGTGCAAGCATCATTTCGTGAGGGAGATGATGCGAGGCAGGGCGATGGGCAAGCACGGGTTCACGAGGCCCAACTCCAAGGAGATCGATGTCGTCAACGTCGGCGAACTGGACTCGATGTCCGTCGGAGAAGGCCGGATCGACCTCGGGTATGTGAAGGTCCTGGGCAGAGGGAAGCTCTCAAGGCCCGTCACCGTCACGGCAAAAGCATTCTCCGCTGCCGCCAAAGAGAAGATCGAAGAGGCTGGCGGTGAAGTAGTGGTATCATGAATCAGCACAGCTTCTTCTACGCGATCGAGCCTTTTGTGAGGAGGCTGCCGGCGGTGGAGAGGCCCGAAGGTCACGTCCACTTCAAGAAGAAGCTCAGCTGGACCGTGGGCATCCTCATCCTCTACTTCGCCCTCTCCAACGTCTCCCTCTTCGGCCTCTCCTCGGCCTCGCGAGACCTCTTCGGGATGTACCGGGCCTTCTTCGCCGGCTCCTTCGGCTCCCTGATGCTCCTGGGCATAGGGCCGATAGTCACCGCCTCCATCGTCCTCCAGCTCCTGGTGGGGGCAGATATCATCAAGCTTAACCTGAGAGATCCGCGAGACCAGGCGGTCTTCCAGGGGACTCAGAAGCTTCTGGTCTTCATCATGATCATCGTGGAGGCCCTCCCCCAGGTGACGGGCGGCTACCTCCTTCCCGACCAGGGACTCGCCTCGGCGTTAGGCGTATCCCTCGGCTTGATCTCGTTTCTGATATTCTTCCAGATCTGCATCGGCGGGGTCCTCGTCCTCTTCATGGACGAGGTGGTGAGCAAGTGGGGGATCGGGTCTGGCGTCGGCCTCTTCATCGTCGCGGGGGTCAGCCAGCAGCTGATCACGGGCCTCTTCAACTGGACGATCGGCGACAAAGGGCTGCCCATCGGGATAATCCCAAAATGGATTTATATATTCACAAACGACGTTCTGGGCCTCGAAGACGTCTTCACATCCTCAGGCCTCGAGCGGATCTTCATAGACGGCGGCCTTCTGGCCCTGATATCCACCATAGCGATCATCCTCTTCGTAGTCCTGGTGGAGAGCACGAGGGTCGAGATACCCCTCGCCCACAGCTCTGTTCGGGGTGCGAGGGGCAGGTTCCCCGTCAAGCTCGTCTACGCCAGCGTCCTTCCCATGATCCTGGTGAGAGCCCTCCAGGCTAACATCCAGATGATAGGTACCCTTCTCGCGGGGAAGATCGGGACGATCACCACGGCCAGCACCACCGATACCGCCGCCGGGGTGAACATCGTCTATACAGCCTATTCGAGCATCATCGGCACCTTCACCTCGACGTCCCGGTACGACATGATGACAAACGACCTGGTGAGCGCCACCTCGCCCCAGCCGATATCTGGCCTCATGTACTATCTCTCGCCGATCCACAGCCCCTACGACTGGATCCCGAGCCTCGTCTCCAGCAGCAATGCGGGGATGGAGCTTCTGGGCCTCCCCTCGATAGCGGGCTGGCAGATATGGCTTCACGTCTTCACCGACGCCTTCGTTCTGATAGTCGGAGGCGTCATATTCGCCATATTCTGGATCGAGACGACCGGCATGGGAGCGAAGAGCGTCGCCACCAAGATCCACGCCTCGGGACTCCAGGTTCCGGGCCACCGGAGAAACCCCGTCAGCATCGAGAAGCTCCTTTTGAGGTACATCCCCAAGGTTACAGTGATCGGCGGCGTCATCATAGGGCTTCTCACCCTCGTCGCTAGCCTCATGGGAACCCTGGGGAGCGCGGGAGGGACCGGCCTTCTCCTGACGGTGAGCATCGTCTATCGGCTCTACGAGCAGATCGCCAGCGAGCAGATCCAGGAGATGTACCCGATGATGAGAAAGTTCTTCGGTGAGTCGGCATGAAGAACGGCAATCTTGTGAAATCCCTCGACGCCCTCCTCCTGGGCGTAGGAACCGCCCTGATGGTGGGGATCATGGTGAGCATGGAGTTCCGGCACAGTGTGGGAGAGGTGATGAACCTGGTTCTCGGGTGGCTCCCCGAGATCCTCCCCTTCCACATGGTCCTCTTCGCCCTCGCCGCCATCACCGGCCTTTATGCGAGCCTCATCCAGAAGTACACCATGGACTGGGATTACCTCAAGAAGCAGCAGGAGACGATGAGGAGCTTCCAGCGGGAGCTTCGGGAGGCTCAGCTGGCAGGGGACAAGGCCCGCCAGCAGCAGCTTCAGGTCAAGCAGAGGGAGATGCTCGGCGACCAGAGCAAGATGATGAAGATGCAGCTGAAGCCCATGCTCTACATCGGGATCGTCTCAATACCTCTCTTCATGTGGGCCTACCTCTACATCGACCAGAACGCTCTATACCTCAACTTCCCCTTTTGGGGTAGGCACGAGATCGCCGAGACGGTGATGGGCCCCATATTCTACTGGTTCTACTGGTACTTCATCTGCTCGATACCGATATCTCAGATCATAAGAAAAGCTCTGGACATCGGCGGTACAGGATGATAATCACAGTCAGCGGATCTCCCGGGACCGGGACTAGCACCCTCTCCCGGATCCTTTCTAAGGAGCTCGGCCTCCGCTGGGTCAACTCAGGAGAGCTCTTTCGAAAGATCGCCAGCGATCGAGGGATCTCCTTGAGGGAGCTGGGCCGGATCGCCGAGGAGAGCCCTGAGGTCGACTATCTGATCGACGACAACCAGAGGGCGATGGCTGCCCAGGGAGGAGGCGTCTTCGAGGGGAGGCTCTCGGGCCACATCCTCGACGCCGACCTGAAGATCCTCCTCAAAGCCGATCGGAGGGTTCGGGCCGAGAGGATAGCGGCCCGCGAGGAGAAGCTGGTGGAGGACGCCCTCCGGCAGTCGAAGGTCCGGGAGGAGAGCGAGGCGAGACGGTACGAGAAGTACTACAACATAGACGTGATGAACGACTTCTCCGTCTACGACCTGGTGATAGATACCGGGACCTGGAATGAGAAGGGGGTCGTCGCGATCGCCCTGGCCGCAGTGAGGTCTCTTGAAGATGGCGGGAAATCTGCCCTCTGATCGGGCCCGAGAGGTCCTCGTCCGGAGGGAGGGGAGGACCGACCCCAGGTACGGCACACCCCCCGCCAAGCGGCCCCTGGACCTCCACATAAATCTCGGCTGCATAAACCTCGACAAGCCTCCGGGCCCCACCAGCCACGAGGTGGTGGCCTGGGTGAAGAGGATCCTGGAGATCGAGAGCGCAGGCCACAGCGGCACCCTCGACCCCAAGGTGACGGGGATCCTCCCCACCATGCTCGGCGACTCGACCAGGGTCGTCGAGACCCTTCTCTCCGCCGGAAAGGAGTACGTCTGCCTTATGCGAGTTCATGCGACCCTCCCCCGAAAGAGCATCATCGAGGTCTGCAACGAGTTTTCGGGCGTGATCTATCAGAGGCCGCCCCTCAAGTCCAGCGTCAAGAGGGCCCTGCGGACGAGGGAGATCTATTACCTCGACGTCCTGGAGATCGAGGGGCAGAGCGTCCTATTCCGGGTCGGCTGCGAGGCGGGGACCTACATCCGGAAGCTCTGCCACGACATCGGCCTCGCCCTGGGGACCGGGGCCCACATGGAGGAGCTCCGGAGGACGAGGAGCGGCCCCTTCCGGGAGGACGAGACCCTGGTGACCCTCCACGACCTCAAGGACGCGAAGGAGGTCTGGCGGGAGACCGGCGATGAGAACCCCTTGCGACGGGCGATCCTGCCCGTTGAGGCGGCCCTCCGGCACATGCCCGCCCTCGTCGCGAGCGACGGCGCTGTAGACGCCGTCTGCCAC
>CAZHAO010000191.1:0-4146 GCA_964530375.1 uncultured Methanotrichaceae archaeon | reverse complement strand
CTTGGGGAAGTTGAAGGGCTTGCCCCAGTAGTCCCCCTCCAGCATCACCTCCATCAGAGCCTTGAACCCCAGGCGGACCTCCTTCTCAAACTCGCCGTAGGTCCGCAGTGGTGCGGATGCACCGTCCCATACCTTCCCCTTGTAGACGACGGGCTTCTCCCTCCAGAGCTTGGGGACTCCGGGGCTGAGCTGGACCGAGGAGAAGACGACCTGGCCGCCCCTTGCCACCATCATCTGGGTCATCTCGTAGACGAACATCTGCATCAGCTGGCAGATCTCAGCGTAATCGAGCCCCTCCAGGTATGGGGCGAGGAAGGTTAAGAAGTTGTAGAAACCCTGCCCTCCGGCGAAGTTGGTCTGGGCCGAGGCGAGGGCCTTCACCGCGTGAAGCATCGCCACCTCCGGCTTCTTGGCGGGGCCCGCGACGGACGCCTTCGTCCCCGAGCCGTCGGGCATGAGGCCGTAGTAGAAGAAGTACCTGAGGTCCCAGTCCTGGCAGAAGGGCCTCGTCCCGAAGTACTCCAGGTCGTGGATGTGGAGGTCGCCGGCGAGGTGATGATCCGACAAATAGGGCGGGATGAGGAGGAGGTACTGCTCCTTTGATATCTTGTCCGCCTTCTTCTTGTGGCTCGTCTCGGCGTTCTCCTGGAGGTTCGCGTTCTCGTGAGCCTCGAAGCCCGAGCCGACGTCGATGAGGTGGGCGTCGTAGACGGGGGTCCCGACCCGGGTGCAGATGTTCCTCCACTCCAGGTGGTGCCTCTCCAGGAGGATGACGTTAACGATCTCCCTCACCAGGGGGCCGGAGAGGAACTTGACGTCCATCCACCTGATCCGCCGCTCCACCTCCCGGGCGATCTCCCTCGCCTCCTCCTCACAGATGCCGGGGATCCGGTAGAACTGCTCAGAGAGCTTCGTCTCTCTGAGGAGCTGGTTCATCACCGCCTCCTTGTTCCACCTCATCAGGTGGCCGTCGGTGGTCCTAACCATCGGCATCTCCGATAGGGAGACGCCCTCCAGCGTTATCTGCTGCGTTTTATGCCCGTTAACCCTCCGGTTCAAAGATTGATACCCCCGATGAGATGCGGCAGAAGGCGCGACGAACTTGGTGTACCCCCTGATGGCGCGATCTTCAACTATCCCTGTAAGGGTCTGAAAGTTATAACACCTTCGGCCGATATGACCTAAATTTATAATTTAAGTTCGTCAGGAATTCGAGCCGCTCGCAGGGAGGCGTTCGTAACTCTTCATCGATATTTAAAGCTCCAGAAAACGGATGAAAATTAGGGGTTTTGGCCCATAAAAACCCGCGATTTCGGTCTGACAACCCCCGCGACCTTGTATCGGAGGGTCGTTTTAAAATAGGCCTCCTCTCGACCGATCGCGAATCCTGGACAGGATATCTTTCGCTATTTTTGATTATGATGAGGCGATATGGATCGGGATTGTCCATCTCTGCCGCTCCGGAGCGCCTCGGCGTACTCGGCGAGGACGGCGAAGAACTTCTTCGCCCTCCGGTGGTAGGCCTCCTTCTTTATCGCCCCCGACTCGTCGAAGAGCTCCTGGACGCGAGGAAAGTACAGCACCTCCCCCGTCGGGAGCATGTGGAAGCGGACGCAGGTCGCGACGAGATGCTCGATCATCCGGGCTCCGCCGAAGACCCCGGAGGAGACGCCGCAGATCCCCACCGGCTTTCCGAAGTACTCCTCGTATAGCAAGTCCAGCATCATCTTCAGCTCGCCGGGGTAGCCGTGGTTATACTCCGGCGAGACGATGACGATCCCGTCGGCCCTCAGGACAATCTCTCTGAACCGCTTCGCCGCGTCGGAGGTCTTGGTGTTATCCGTCGCAGGGAGCCTGTAGTCGCGGACGTCGAGGATCTCGCTATCGAGGCCGAACTCGGCGGCCTTCGCCAGCATGAACCTCGCGACCTTCTCGGACTCGCGTCCCTCCCGGGCGGTCCCGAGGATGATGGGGATGTACATAGGTCTCTTTATCTTGTTTAAAATATGAATAATTTCCCGTCAATTTTTCTCGATCTTGCCCCTCAGCTTCTCTATATCTTCTTGTAGCTCTTCGAGATTTTCTTGCAGCTTTTTGATATCGTGTTCCAGCGATCCCCTGAATGCGGTCATGCTTAAGACCAGCAGGCCCGCGATGATGACGATGGCGGCCAATAGGCCAACCGAGATGTGACCTTCTTCGTTAGTTAGTTTATTGAGCAGAACCCCCTCAACCCAGATGACAATCCCGATGATAGCTATTCTCACCAGGAAACTTCCGAGAACGTCAATAATTTCTTTGGCTTTCTCGATCTTATTGGTCTGAGTTCCACCTTCGAGACCTTTATCATTTTGGGACATGTATGTCATCACCTCAAAGATCATCGATCCGAGTTTCGGCTAGCAATCCCCGACCTCGTAAGCTCGATCATAATTTAGATATTTTTATCCACGGCCAAATACTTATCGGTTTCTCTGAGAAGGTGCGCCGGTGCTCCGCCGCCGTTGAGAAGGATGCTTTTATGAGACGTGCTTATTCTTCAGACTGTGTGAATAGATAAAGATCGTCGCGCAGAGGGTCGGTTCTCAATCCCCATCGGGTCCAGAACCCTTCCACCAAGAAACATCGGTCAGCTCCTCGATGCTCTCTTTTTCGCGAGTAAAACGCCGTGCAGGCTGGATGGATCACAGCCTAAGTTCGGCCCCGAGAATATCCCCCTATTATTATAATATATTCTGGCCCAAAAAAAAGGAGACTTCACAGCTTTTTGAACAGAAAAGTTATTTAGAATAAGATACAAGATCTGGTCTGGCGATCTGGATCAAACGAATGTATCGAAGGTATCGAAGGTATCCAGGCCATATCTTGATCTTGATAAATCCAGTGATATTGCAGATCAGCCAGGTGAATGAGTATGAGCGAGATAAGTAGGGAACCAAAGCACGTTCGAAGGCTGTACATCGGGATCGTTTTGTCAGTTTGGCTTCTTGCACTGACAGCTCCAACCTCTGCCCAGTCAATGGTGTTAGCAGACAAGGTAACCCTTGGGGATACGAGCATTGCAGCTCCGGCCCTCAGCTATATGCACGGCATCTGCTATATCGCGTGGACTGGGACGGACAGCGGAAAGCACCTCAACGTCATGTCGTCCGAAAACGGGAAAGACTTTACAGGCAAAACAACTCTTGGAGACACAAGCATTGCCGGTCCGGCCCTCGCAGTATTCAACGACAAGCTCTACATCGCTTGGACAGGAACAGATAGCGAAAGGCATCTGAACGTCATGTCCTCGTCCGACGGTGTCCACTTCTCAGGCAAAGTGACTCTGGGAGACACAAGCATCGCAGCTCCGGCACTCACAGTATTCAATGACAAGCTCTACATCGCTTGGACCGGAACAGACAGCGGACGGCATCTCAACGTCATCTCTTCGTCCGACGGGACCAACTTCGGTGACAAGGTAACTCTAGGGGATACAAGCATTGCGGCTCCGGCACTTGTGGAATTCAAGAACAAGCTCTACATCGCATGGACAGGGACGGACAGCGCAAACCGTCTGAACGTCATGTCATCGGGCGACGGAAGAAACTTCGGCGGCAAGGTCACCCTCGGCGATACGAGCTTCACTGGACCCTCCCTTGAGGCCAGAAGCAAGCTGTGGCTGTCATGGGCTGGATCGGGCAACAGGATGCTGAACATAATGTCGTCGGATGACGGCACCCACTTCGGAGGCAAGACGGTCTTCTCGGGCGACACCAGCATAGGTACCCCTATGATTGCAGGGTCGATAGGTGCTGGAAGGCTGAACGTCGCCTGGACCGGAACGGACAGCGGAAAGCACCTCAATGTCGCCAGGGTTGTAGGAGACGTCTTCAGCTGAGTCAGCACGAATGAGCAGCGATGAGGCGCATGGTTGAAAATCCACGCGCCACTTTTTTTCTAATGCTCGATTTGATGAAAACGACCGGGATCCTGCGTCGTGGGCTCGGACCGCGCGAAAGTGCCTGAGGGTGTGAGGAGTGACGACGAAGAGGGGCTTGCCTTTCTCATTTCGACTGTAGGTCCTCTGGACCCCAGCCTTAGCAGCGCCTCTGGATACTATTCGCCGTATCCTCGGAGGAGCCATGGGTTTGTTGACCCCCTGGC
>CAZHAO010000190.1:0-4154 GCA_964530375.1 uncultured Methanotrichaceae archaeon | reverse complement strand
GGAGCCTCTGGGCCGTCCCTCCGACGGCGGGGTGCCGATAGATCATGCCGTGCTTTGGCGAAGGCGCCTTTCCCCGGAGGTGCTTGAAGAGGGCCTTCTCCGCCCCCATCACCTGGATCGCCGAGGCCGGCATCTCCGAGAGGCGCGATAGCCCACCGGCTCGCGATATCATTCGCGCCGCCAGGAGCGGCCCGGCGAGGTTTGAGAGGTTCGGTGCGATAGAGGCCGTCGCCGTCTCAAGGCTTTTTTGGACCGACTCGCGCGCATCGCGGAGATCGAGGACGGCTCGGGCAAGAATCCCCATCGACTCCTCCTCTCCGGCGAGGGCTTCGGCGAGGGCTCTCCCCCGGAGGCGGCGGTCGTCGGAGAGGCGGGACCACTCGTAGAGCCTCTCCTCCAGCCGGTTCACCGCCTCGTTCAGGTCGTCGAGGGCCTCGATCGTCTGGAGGAGCTCCGCCTCGGCTCCGGCCGAGGCCCGGAGCTTCATCCTCACCAGGTCCAGGGCCACCGATCGGAGGGCGGCGTTGTACTCTGAGTCGTCCCGGAATAGGCCCGCCGCCAGGGCGATGGCGCGAAGGTCGGGCTGGAAGGCCTCCCCGCCTTTGGCCCAAACCGTCGCATCCCGCGAGCTCGCCATCTCCATAAGACGGTCTGCCATCTCGTCAGACCTTCCGCCGAGGGAGGCCTCCCCGGATTCGGCGTCTATGGATCCAAACCAGGTCGTGATCTTCATTCCGATACCCCCTATTCCGCCCGGGTCCAATATTACTTTCGCCCCGCCGGAAGTAAGTTTATCTACAATGAAGGCGTTTTGAGTATCGCCTCTCTATTAAAAACTGGAGGTCAAATACCATGAAAGCAGCCGTAGATCAGATTTTGGCTCGGCTGCGGGACCAGAAGGTGGAGGTTCCCGCAGACGAGGTCGAGAGCCGCATGAGGCTCTTGGTGGAGAAGTTCGGGGTCCCCGAGGCCGAGGCGACCCGGTCCGTCGTCAACTATTTTCTCAAAGAGCACGGCATCGCGCCGGCGTCCTTCGTCGCCAGGAAGACCGAGAGCCTGAAGGTCGGCGAGATCAACAGTCCCGGCCGATGGATCGACCTGGAGGCGAAGGTGGTGGAGCTCTGGGAGCCGACGAGCAGCGCCATCTCCCAGACGGGGCTCATCGGGGACGAGACGGGGACGATCAAGTTCGTCAAGTGGGCGAAGTCGGATCTTCAGGAGCTGGAGCTCGGCAAAAGCTACCACTTCAAGAACGTCGTCACCGACGAGTTCGGTGGCAGGTTCAGCGTCAAGCTGAACAGGACGAGCGGGATCGAGAAGCTGGCCAGCGAGGTGGTCGCCGCCGATGCCCCCGCAGGGGGGCAGGTCCAGGAGATGAAGATCGCAGAGATTGCAGAGCCCGCCCGGTGGATCAACCTCCGGGCGAAGGTGGTCCAGCTCTGGGACCCGACGAGCGAGACGATATCCCAGACGGGGCTCATCGGCGACGACTCCGGGGTGATCAAGTTCGTCAAGTGGGCGAAGTCGGATCTTCCGGACCTGGTGGAGGGCGAAAGCTACCTCTTCAAGAACGTCGTCACCGACGAGTTTGAGGGGAGGTTCAGCGTCAAGCTGAACAGGACCAGCGAATTTGAGCCCCTGGAAGAGGCGATCGAGGCGAGCCCCCAGGAGGCGAAGTTCACCGGGGCGATCGTCGACGTCCAGAAGGGGTCGGGGCTGATCAAGCGCTGTCCCGTCTGCAGGAGGATGCTGACGAAGGGGGTCTGTGGGGAGCACGGGAAGCAGGAGGGTACCTACGACCTCCGGATCAAGGCGGTCCTGGACGACGGCCTGAAGGTCCAGGGGGTCCTGATCAACCGGGAGAGGACTGAGAGCCTGGTGGGGATCAGCATGGAAGAGGCGAAGACGATGGCCATGGAGGCCCTCGACCACGAGGTGGTGAGGGGGATGATCGGCGAAAGGCTTCTCGGAAGGTACTTCACCGTCTCCGGTCCGACCGTCGATCGGTACATCCTCGTCGAGACGATCTCACCCGTTCCTCCCGTGGCCGCGGAGGAGGCCGACCTCCTGGCGGCGAGGGCAGAGGAGGTGATCTGAGATGGCCGGCTTTGCAAGAGAGGTGGCTCGAAGGGTATTCGCTCAGGAGCTTCGCGACTCCGACCTCTCCTTTCGGGAGAACGAGGACCAGTACGCCCCCCTTTACCTGATCACGCCCACGGGGGCGCGGTGCAACCGGGTCCTTCTGGTGGGAACCCTCACCGAGAAGGACAACCTCGGCGACGACGTCGAGTACTGGCGGGGGAGGGTCGCCGACCCCACGGGGAGCATCTTCGTCTACGCCGGCCAGTACCAGCCCGACGCCGCCCAGGCCCTCTCGGCGACCGAGCCTCCGGCCTTCGTCGCCGTCGTCGGAAAGCCCAGCGTCTACGAGACCGAGGACGGAAAGAGGCTGATATCGGTCCGGGCAGAGTCGGTCCAGAAGGTCGACGCCGAGACGAGGGACCGCTGGCTCCTGGAGTCGGCGGCGAGAACCCTGGACCGGATCGAGGCCTTCAAGGCCTTCCTGGAGATGGGGGGGGCCGACGCCTTCTCCAGCGGCGACGAGCTCCTCAAAAAGCCCTCGTCCCCGGCGGAGATGGCAGACATCGGAAAGGCCCACCTCCACTACTCGCCGGACCTGGAGAGGTATCGGCAGATGGTGGTGAGGGCCCTTTTTGCCCTCAAAGGGGAGATCTCCGAGCCGAGGATCGAGGCTGCGAAGCCCAAAGCCGAAAAGCGGAAGGCCGGGTCCGGAAGGGCCGGGCCAGTATGGGAGGAAGAGTCCTCCGTCGGCGGGCCGGAGGAGGAGATCGGCGACGTTGAGGAGCTGGAAGAGCATTTCACATTCGAAGAAGAGGAAGGGCCTGAGGATGTCGAGGGGATCGAGGAAGAGGAGGTCTTCTTCGGCGGACGCGAAAAGGCATCCCCCAAGAAGAGGAGAGAGCGGTGAGACCGGAAACGGACGAGCAGAAAGATGCCCTGAAAAGTTTATATAATATGTCCGGGTTTATATTAGGTGGTGATAGAATATGGTGATCGGAGTGACGATGGTCAAGGTGGTGCCGGGACAGGAGAGGTCCGTTTACAACGCCCTGAAAGAGATCGAGGGGATCAAGGACGTCTATCACGTCTTCGGCGAGTACGACTTCGTGGTGGTTTTAGAGGTGGAGGGGCTATCCGTCCTAAACCGGCTGGTGGACACCATCCGTGAGATTCACAACGTGACCGCGACCCAGACGGTGGTGGGGGCAGAGCTCTAAAGCTCCCTCCTCTTTTCTGATATGGAGATAGCAGAGGAGCTGGCCAAGCACCAGAAGGCCATCTCCGTAGCCGAATTTTTCGAGAAGAACCGCCAGATCCTGGGCTTCGACTCGGCGCCGAGGGCGCTGATCACCACCGTCAAGGAGGCGGTGGACAACTCTCTTGACGCCTGCGAGGAGTCTGACATCCTCCCGGACATCTTCGTCCAGATCGTGAGACGGGGGGAGGGGTTCCGGGTGGTGGTGGAAGATAACGGACCCGGCATCGTGGGGTCTGAGGTCCCGAGGGTCTTCGCCAAGCTCCTCTACGGATCGAGGTTTCACGCCCTGAAGCAGAGCCGGGGCCAGCAGGGGATCGGCATCTCCGCCGGCGTCCTCTACTCCCAGCTCACCACGGGACGGCCGACGGCGGTCACCACCAAGATCGGGCCCAGCCACAAGGCCGGCCGATGGGAGCTGATGATCAACACCGCCACCAACGAGCCCGAGATCCTGAACGCCGAAGAGACGGAGTGGGATCGGCCCCACGGAACCCGGGTGGAGCTGGAGCTGGAGGGGTCCTACGTCCGGAGCCGGAGGCAGTCGATCTACGGCTATTTGAAGAGCGTGGCGATAGTGAACCCCCACGCCCGGATCACCCTCGTCGAGCCGGACGGGAAGATGGAGGTCTTCGAGAGGGCGACAGACAAGATGCCGAGGTCCTCCTACGAGATCAAGCCCCACCCCTGGGGGATGGAGCTTGGCGGCCTCATCAAGATGCTCCGGTACACAGAGAAGAAGAAGCTGAAAAGCTTCCTTTCGGGATCCTTCTCCAGCGTCGGGGCGATCATCTCATCGGAGATCTGCGATCGGGCG
>CAZHAO010000189.1:0-4155 GCA_964530375.1 uncultured Methanotrichaceae archaeon | reverse complement strand
AGGGAGAGGTCCGCCAAGGTCCCTCCTCGGGCCAACGCCCCCGTGAAGCTGAAGAAGGGAGACGTGGTCGTCGGCCAGATCACCGACCTCAAAGAGAGCCTGGCGATCCTCCGCCTCGCCTTCAAGAGGGGGTGCGAGGCGAGGCCGATCACCAACACCAAGGCCCTGATCCACATCTCACGGGTGAAGAGCTCCTACGTCAAGGAGATCCGCCAGGCCCTCGGCCTCAGGGACATCGTCAAGGCCAAGGTGGTCGACGAAACCCCCACCATCAGCCTCTCCATCGTCGACGAGGACCTGGGGGTGGTCAAGGCCTACTGCAGCAGGTGCGGTACGCCCCTCAAGCTGGAGGGAAAGAAGCTCGTCTGTCCCGACTGCCAGCAGGTCGAGTCCCGAAAATTGAGCACCGATTACAGAACGGGGATGATCAGATGAACGTAAAGGTTCTCAAGAAGACCTCCGACGAGCTCCACCTGGAGTTCGAGGGGGAGAGCCACACCCTCTTAAACCTCCTCAGGACGGAGCTTCTGGAAGACGATCGAGTCCTCCTCGCCACCTACGACGCCAAGTTTCCGATGATGACAAACCCCATCTTCCGGCTCAAGACGAGGGACGTCGACCCCGTCGCCATCTTGAACGAGGTCGCCAAAAGGATAGCCGGATTGTGCGAGGAGTTCGAGGCCTCCTTCGAAGCTGCTGTCGAATGATAGAGATAGACGGATCCTTCGGCGAAGGCGGGGGCCAGATCGTGAGGACCGCCGTCGCCCTATCGGCGGTCACAGGCACCCCCGTCAGGATAACGAGGATCAGGGAGGGGAGGAGAAACCCTGGCTTATCGCCCCAGCACGTCACTGCGATCCTGGCCCTGGCGAAGGTCGCGGAGGCCGGGGTCGAGGGCGCGAGGCCTCGGTCGCCCGAGATAACCTTTCGGCCGGGAGAGGTCCGGGGCGGACGGCGGGAGGTCGATATCGGGACCGCTGGAAGCATCGCCCTTCTGATGGAGTGTCTCCTCCCAGCCCTCGTCTTCGCCGATTCTCCAACAGCTCTGACCGTCCGGGGCGGAACCGACGTCAAGTGGTCTCCGACGATCGACTACCTCTCGCGGGTAGCCCTTCCAGCCTTCGCCGAGTTCGGGGTCAGCTCAAATCTCGTCTGCACCCAGCGCGGCTACTATCCTCGGGGCGGAGGGGTTGCCACCCTGGAGGTGGTTCCCGGAAGGCTTAAGAGGGCCGATCTTTTCGCCCTCGAGCCCGGGATCGTCGAGGGGACGTCCCACTCTTCAAACCTCCCCGAGCACGTCGTGCGGAGGCAGTCGGAGGCCGCGGTGGAGGTTTTGGAGCGGGGGGGCTTCGAGGCGAAGATCAAATGCGAAACTAAGGCTCTCCCCTCCACGGGGAGCGGCGTCACCCTCTGGTCGGGGCGGAAAGGGGCGAGCTTTCTTGGGGAGCGGGGCCTTCCGGCGGAGAAGGTGGGGGTCTCCGCCGCCGGGGAGATGGTGGCGGAGCTGAGGAGTAAGGCGGCGGTCGACAGGCGCCTGGCCGACCAGCTCGTCCCCTACCTGGCCCTGGCGGGGGGGTCGTACACCGCCCCCGAGATATCGAGACACGCCTCGACGAACATCTGGACTGCATCCCGGTTTCTGGACACCGAGATCTCCGCTGAGGAGGGCGAGGTGGCGACCTTTCGGGCGGAGCTGTGAACTTCGGAGGCGACGCCTAGAGCTGCCGGTACCTTCTCAGCTTAGATTCGATGTAGCCTCGGACCTCTTTTCCCCGGAAGATCCCGGCGTGCCCCTCGCAGAGGATCTCGGCCTCAAGCCCCAGGAGCTTCTCCATCGATCCTCTCCACTCGTCGATATCAGACCCCCAGCCGTCGCTGAAGGGGCCGTGGACGTCCTGGCCGAAGAGGACCCTCCCCTCCTCCAGGTTGATGTAGACGGCGATGGACCCCGGGGTGTGGCCCGGGGTGGCGACGAAATGAAACTCCAGGTCGCCAAGGGCGAAAGTCTCTTCATCCCCCTCCAGGACGACGTCGACCTTCGTCGGCCAGTACTCGATCCCGTAGAGGTCGGCGGCGGTGAGCCTCGGTTCGCCGAGCTCGATTCCGTCCTGGTCGAGCTGGTGGGCGATGAGCTTGCAGCCCGTCGCCTCTTTCATCCGGGATATGCCCCCGATGTGGTCGATGTGGCAGTGGGTGGCGACGACGTGGCCGATATTGGCCGGATCAAATCCGAGGGCCTCGACGTTCTCGAGTATCGCATCGGCGCCGGGGCCCGCCCCCGCGTCGATCAAAACCTCTTCGGGCCCGGCGTCGACGAGGTAGACGGAGCAGTCTCTCGGATCCGAGATTCCCGGCCCGCCAACGACGTAGACCCTTTCAGCGATCCCCTTCGGCTTCATTGTGGCCTGGAATGAAAGCGTCTGATACTTAGATCTGACCCGGATCTCTTGGAAATAGAGACCCTCTTTCTTCAGAGGAGACCCCTCTTCGTCAGAGGGGGCCCTTCTCGTCCCGGTCA
This sequence comes from uncultured Methanotrichaceae archaeon, assembly GCA_964530375.1. GTDB lineage: Archaea > Halobacteriota > Methanosarcinia > Methanotrichales > Methanotrichaceae > Methanocrinis. The sequence continues at coordinate 1,637 of CAZHAO010000189.1, read as the reverse complement.
ACGTCGGCCTCTTTCCTGACGGACCGAAGCCTCCTCATGCTCGTAAGGTGCTCGAGGGCGATAACCCCGGCCAGAAAGGCGAGGAGGAGGAGAAAGAACCTGAAGCTCCTCGGCGCATCGTCCCGATAGAAGCTGACGTCGATCACCGTCCTCTTCGCCGGACTCGTCCAGAGGAGGGCTGTCCTGTTTTCGACCGTCTCGACCTCGTCGGGCTTCGGCCTCGCCTTCCCCAGGATGGAATCGCCGGTGGCGTATCCCGCCGGGAGGATGACCCGGACCGGAACATTCTCGTCGGCGAGGAAGACGAACCTCTGGTCGGTGATGGGGCGGGTGTAGTTGAGGTGGCCCTCCACATAACCCTCCGAGACGATACGGTAGTTATAAGAGCCCCTCCAGAATGCGACCTCCGTCTCGACGGGAACCTCCGAGCCGTTAGAATCGAAGAGCCTGATCTCGGACTTGAAGGGGAGGGTCAGGTTGAAGCTGGAGCCGTTGACGGGGACCGTCACCTCCGCCTCCGACCTTGTGAGGGAGTAGGTGGTGCCGTTGAACCCGAGGGCCTCCGATGCCTCGGAGATGGGGACGGGGATCGCAAAGATGGTGAGAGCCAGCAGCGTCAGGAGCCACCCAATTCTTCGGTTCACGCCATCGGTCGCCTCCTCGGAGATCCCGCGTCGACCCAGTTCGGACCCGCGCCCAGCGGTGCGGCGTATGCCATCACGCCTCCACCAGAACACGATCGGATAAAAAGCTTGAGATATCTCAGGCGAAATGCTGCTGCAGCCTTCTCCGTCGATAAGCTATTTTTATCTTGAGGCCGATGGTCCCTCTGCCGAAGATGAACTCGATGGATGCTGATGGCCGGCCGGGGGAGAGCTTGACGATCAGAAGGTTTGAGCCTCGCGATTTTTCCGAGGCGGTCGCCCTGGATGTCGAGGCGAGGGGCGACCACGACCCCTACCTCCTCACCTTCTTCTTCGAGAACTACCCCACCACCTTCCTGGTGGCGGAGAAGGGCGGAAGGATCGCTGGGATGGTCCTGGGGTTTCGGCAGTCGCCCCTCGAAGGGAGGATCTTCTGGCTGGCGGTGAGGTCCGAGCGGCAGAGGCAGGGCGTGGGGCGAAGTTTGATGACGGAGCTTCTGGAGATCTTCCGGAGGCTCGGGGTGATGGAGGTGATCCTGGAGGTTAGGGCCGGAAACAAAAGGGCCCAGAGCCTCTACCTCGAACTGGGCTTTGAGATCTTCACCACCTGCAAGAGCTACTACCCCGACGGCGAGGGGGCGATCATCATGAGAAGGTCGCTTTAGCCGTCGCGCACAATTTTTTTTCCATCCGGTCAGTCCTGCTCACCACGGCCTTATATGCTATCACTTTTTCTAGCGCGGCCTCATAAAGTCTCCCCGGTTTCTTCCCCCTCCTCGAAAGCCAAATCCAACGAATTAATTAATTATTATTTTATATAAGTTAAAAATGCTATTTTTCGAATTTAAATACGTTCTTACTCCCTCAGAATCGAACACTTATGCTTACATGATCATATGATGTGCCTGAATTTAAATCAGCATAAAGTGTGAACATATTTATAGAGGATTTCGAAAAACCTAATTAATGGAAAAGTATATATACTATAAATGC
>CAZHAO010000188.1:0-4157 GCA_964530375.1 uncultured Methanotrichaceae archaeon | reverse complement strand
TGGACCCGCCCCTGAACCCCCAGACGGGAAAGCCCCTGGCTCCAAGCGACCTGGAGGTGATCTTCCCGAAGGAGCTGATCAGGCAAGAGATGAGCGGAGAGCGGTGGATCGACATCCCCGATGAGGTTCGGGAGATCCTCAAGCTCTGGAGGCCGACCCCCCTCTATCGGGCCCATCGGCTGGAAAAACACCTCAAGACCCCGGCCAAGATCTACTACAAGTACGAGGGGGTGAGCCCCGCCGGGAGCCACAAGCCGAACACCGCCGTCCCCCAGGCCTACTACAACATGAAGGCAGGGATCGAGCGAATCGCCACCGAGACCGGCGCCGGCCAGTGGGGCTCGGCCCTTTCCATGGCCACGAAATTCTTCGACCTCGCGTGCCGGGTCTACATGGTGAGGGCGTCCTTCGACCAGAAGCCCTATCGAAAGAGCATCATGCAGACCTGGGGCGCCGAGTGCGTCGCCAGCCCCAGCGAGCTGACCAACGCCGGAAGGGCGATCTTAAAAGAGCACCCCGACACCGGCGGGAGCCTGGGGATCGCCATCTCCGAGGCCGTCGAGGACGCCGCCACCCACGATAACACCAACTACGCTTTGGGGTCGGTCTTAAACCACGTCCTCCTCCACCAGACGGTGGAGGGGCAGGAGCTGAAAAAGCAGATGGCGATCGTCGACGACTATCCCGACGTCATCTACGGCTGCGTCGGCGGAGGCTCCAACTTCCCGGGGATGTGCTTCCCCTTCGTCCCCGACAAATTGAAGGATAAAAAGGAGATCGGGATGATCGCCTGCGAGCCCGCCGCCTGCCCGACCCTGACCAAGGGGATCTACGCCTACGACTTCGGCGACACCGCGAGGCTCACCCCCCTCCTCAAGATGTACACCCTCGGCCACGACTTCATCCCGCCCTCGATCCATGCAGGAGGCCTCCGGTACCACGGCGACGCCCCCCTCCTCTGCAACCTCGTCCACGACGGCGTCATCGACGCCATGTCCTTCCACCAGAACGAGGTCTTCAAGGCCGCCGTCACCTTCGCCCGGACCGAGGGGATCGTTCCGGCCCCCGAGTCCGCCCACGCCGTAAAGCCCGCCATCGACGACGCCGTCGCCTGCAAGAAGACAGGAGAGGAGAAGACGATCGTCATCTGCCTCAGCGGCCACGGCCACTTCGACCTCTCCGCCTACGACGCCTACTTCTCCGGAAACCTGGTGGACTACGAGTACCCGGCGGAGCTGGTGAAGGCGTCCCTGGCGAAGATCCCCAAGTTCTGATCGGAGGGGAGAGACTGAAGAAGGTGGGGTTTCTCGTCAACCCCATCGCCGGGATGGGGGGTGCCGTCGGCCTCAAGGGGACCGACGGCCTCGCCGAGGAGGCGGCGGCCAGGGGCGCAAGACCCGTCGCCCCCCTCCGGGCTGAGGCTGCCCTCGCGGCGCTTTCGGGCATCGACGCCCTCTTTTTGACCGCCGGCGGCGATATGGGCGAAGATCTCCTCCAAGGGTCCGGCCTCGAATATCGGGTCGTCCACGGATCTTCAGAAAAATCGAGCGCCGAGGACACCAAAGAAACCTGCAGATCTTTTATCGAGGAGGTGGTCGATCTGGTCATCTTCTGCGGCGGCGACGGGACAGCTCGGGACGTCTCGGAGGCGATCGGATCAAAAATCCCCATCATCGGCATCCCCGCTGGCGTCAAGATGCACTCAGGGGTCTTCGCCATCAGTCCCCGAGCTGCAGCCGAGCTGGTCCTGGAATATCTCCGAGGAGACCTCAGGACGAGGGAGACGGAGATCGTGGACGTCGACGAGGAGAAGTACAGGGCCGGGGTCCTCGATACGAAGATCTACGGCATAGCAAGGACCCCCTACCTGCCAGCCCTCGTCCAGGAGAGAAAGCAGATCTACTCCGCCAGCTCCGAGGAGGAGTTCAAAGAGGAGATCGCGATCTTCGCCTCGGAGTTCATGCGGGACGGCTCGGCCTACATCCTGGGGGCCGGGACCACCACCGCCAAGATCGCAGAAGTTCTGGGGGTCGAGAAGACCCTTCTCGGGGTGGACGTGGTGAAAGAAGGCCGACTGATCTGCCGCGACGCCTCGGAACGGGACCTTCTAAGAATCTTAGACGAAGTCGGCGAGGCGAAGATCGTCGTCAGCCCCATCGGAGCCCAGGGCTTCGTCCTGGGGAGGGGAAGCCAGCAGATCAGCCCCGAAGTCCTCCGAAAGGTCGGTCCCGAAAACCTCATCATCGTCGCCACCCCTCACAAGCTGAAGGAGACGCCGCGCCTTCTCGTCGACACCGGCGACCCGAAACTCGACGAGATCATCTCCGGAAGGAGGCAGGTGATCTCTGGCTACAGGATCGCCCAGCTGAAAGATGTGGCGGCATCGTCGAGCTTTTAAAATCAAAAAATAGATGTTGGGCGAACCTGGTCCCCCAGATGGTGGGGTTCCAGGTCCCCCTCGCCTCTTCACTTCAGCGAGTTCCAGAGGGCGATCAGATGATCGCCGTACAAAACGTAAATGAGGACGAACACCCCGAGGAGCACGTACAGGTTCGAGATGTACACGAGCACCTGCAGCAGTCGTGCCTTCTTCTCGGGGGTTCCAAACCACTCTTCTGCCTTTCGTTCAAGCAGGCCTGGCATATTCTAACGCCGTCGAGATGCCTATCCCGCCTTTGCTGCGACCTTCTTGGCCGCTGCCAATTCCGCCAGCTTCTCAGCCTCTTCGGCCTTCGCTGCTCTCTGGGCCTTGCCCTTGAGCATCTTCAGCTTGACGAGGTTGTCTCTGTCCATCTCCTCCAGAGCGAAGCCGATGAACTTGACAGTATCCTTGATGTCGGGGATCACTTTGAACTCCAGAGCGTTCACCCGTCTCTTGGTGGCTTCGATGTCCTCCACCAGCTTGATCAGAGCGGTCTCCACCTCTGCAGCGGTGATGATCTTGTCCACCAGGCTCTCGTAGGCCTCAGCAGCTTCGTCGATGGCAGCGCTCGTGCCGATGATGCCGTATCCGCGCTCGAACATCTGCTTCTGAACGGAATCTGCCGTAATCTTCGGCACAATGACGCCCATGATGTTCCTGCTTTCCAGCTCTATCGCCGGCTCCTTCTGGAGGGAGAAGGCGACGCTCTTGATCGCGAGCGCGCCCTCCGTGGCCTTGGCCATGTTGAGGCTCTGCTGAGCTCGGATGAAGTCCTCGACCAGCTCCTGACGGATCGTCCTCGCCTGGGTGAGGACCTCAAAGAACTCGATCATCAGACCGTCACGCTTCATCTTCAGAAGGTTGTGACCCATCTGAGCGACCTTGATCCTCCTCTTGAGGGCGATTAGGACTGCTCTCGTCGGCTTCGTCCCTCTGATTACGGCCATGCTCTCACTCTTTCTTCCTGTACCTGGGATGGTACTTCTTTATGAGGTGGTCGTCGATCCTGGTGAGCATCGTCTCGGGGAGGGTCGAAAGGAGGTTCCATCCGATGTCCAGAGTATCGAAGATGGTCCGGTCCTCATCTCTTCCCTGGTTGACGAACTTCTGCTCGAAGGCGTCGGCGAACTCCAGGACGAGCCGGTCCCTCTCTGAGAGAGCTTCCTTACCGACGATGGCGACGAGGCCTCGGAGATCGCAGCCCTCTGCATAGTAGGCGTAGAGCTGGTCCGATACGGCCCTGTGGTCTTCTCGGGTGTGGCCCGCGCCGATCCCGGAGTTCATCAGCCTGCTGAGGGATGGCCTGATGTCGATGGGCGGGTAGATGCCCTTCCGGTGAAGCTCACGGGATACGATCATCTGCCCCTCGGTGATGTAGCCGCTGAGGTCGGGTATCGGGTGGGTGATGTCGTCGCCGGGCATGGTGAGGATGGGAAACTGGGTGATGGACCCCTTCTTCCCGCTGATGATCCCCGCACGCTCGTAGTTGATGGCGAGGTCGGTGTACATGTAGCCGGGATACCCTCTTCGGCCGGGAACCTCTTCACGGGCCGCCCCCATCTGTCTCATCGCCTCACAGTAGTTGGTCATGTCGGTGTAGATGACCAGCACGTGCATGTCCAGGTCGAAGGCGAGGTACTCAGCGGTGGTAAGGCCGAGCCTTGGCGTCAGAAGCCGCTCTACGGCGGGGTCGTCGGCCAGGTTCAGGAAGATGACGGCCCTCTGCAGAGCGCCG
>CAZHAO010000187.1:0-4160 GCA_964530375.1 uncultured Methanotrichaceae archaeon | reverse complement strand
CAGCTGCTGAGGCGATCCCATCAAAGTTCGCTCTTCCGCCTCTTTCGGCTTTATTATGGTTGGGGACCGCATCACTGATGCGATCCCGCGTCAACGGTCTCTGAAGCCCGATCCTCGCCCTTTGCCCCGGCCGTCGAAAAAGAGAGGTCGACTCCCATCAGGAAGGCGACCCCCTGAACCGCCAACGCATTGATGGCGGTGGCGATGGTGATGAAGATCGGCAAGCCCGCCGTCAAGCTGTAGCTCCAGGTCCCAGCGAAATCGCCCACCAGCTCCATGTAGCCGCCGAGGGCTATGCTGACTACGACGAGGGCGGCGTTCCAGTCGACAGAGCACCGATTCGAAAAGAAGATGCCGATTAGGGCCATAGCCGCGTAGATCGCCAACATCTCCCTTCCGGCAATGTCGAAGTACCCCTCCAGGTAGAAGAAGAGGGAGAAGGCCGCCACGGCAGCGGCGGCGGGAAGGGCCCTCCATCCTTTGAGCATCTCGAATATGCCCAGCCTGATAATCCACAGCCTCAAAAGGTCAGATATCCCGAATATGGCAACCATCAGCAGCGCCCAGCCCGTTATGACGAAGAGGGAGGGCCCTTCGCTTCCGGCGTATTTGACGATCCCATCCGAGGTGAGGCCCGTCTCCAGGACGAAGGTGACGAGGGCCGAAGAGAGGATGAGGGCCAGAAGGCTTCTCGTCTTCATCCTGACGGCGGCGAGGATGGAGACGACGATGGCGAGGAGGAAGTTGAAGTCGAAGAAGAGGGACTTCGTCAGGTAGCCGTCCCTGAAGAAGCCGAGGATGGCCGCCTCCGCCAGAAGGAGGAGGATGAAGAAGTTGTTTCTTCTTCTGATCCTGTCGGTCTCCGTATCCCCCTGACCCCCCAGGTGGATGTAGACGACGTCGTTCAAAAGCTTCAGGAGGCCTGGGGTGAGGTACCGAAAGACGGGAAGCCTCGCCATATCGTAGAGGATGAAGTCGGCTCCTACGTTGAAGAGGGTGCTCCAGCCCGGAAACTTCAGGATCAGCTCGATCCCCCAGTTGTAGAAGTCCTTCACCTTCGCCTCGGGCCGGTCCCAGTCTCCGTCCTTGCCGCTGGCGTGCCTGTAGGGGAGGAGATTGAAGTCGAACTTCTGCGAGGCGTCGCCGAGGCCCCGCTCGGCGGCGAGCTTCAGATGAATAATCTCCGAAGGATCGTACCCCATCAGCTGCGATGCGATGGAATCGGCGCAGACGACGTCGTTGGAGGCTACGATCGTCTGGAAGTCTATGGGCCGCGAGCTGAGGGGGCCTATCGCCTCGCTTCCTATGCTGCCGTCGATGATCACCAGGTTCGGGCTGAAGGCCCGGTTAATCTCGTATATCACCTCCTCAATCTTCATCTTGTGGTACTTGGCCTTGTCCACCTCCGGGAAGGTTCCGTACATGTTCTTCATCCCCAGGGTCACCCCCGTCAAAAGGTGGGTCTTCATCGTCGGGACTGAGATGATGACCTGGGCGTCGATCACCTCCTTTGAGACCAGGTCGGTTCCTACGACGCTCTCCTCTCCGAAGTCGAAGCCGACGATCTTCGTCTCGGAGAGGTTGACCAGCCTCAACCCCTTCTCCTTCGCCCATGCGACCCAGCCAGAGTCCGCCGCCACCTGCCAGAACTTGTTCCAGATCATGTCGGCGTCTCCGATGAAGGGATCCCCCCCCGCCCCTCTCACCAGATCGACGATCTCGTCGACGACCTCGGTGCTGGTGAACGTCCCCGCCACCTCGGGCACCCCGCCGCAGACGTTGATCTTGATGAAGACCCTATCTCCGGCCTTGACGAAACGCTCGATGCCGCCGAGGGCTGCTACAGCCTCCCGCACGCACTTTCGAGGATCGGGGTCTCTCATCACGGCGTACACCGAGGGGCCGCGTTCGACGCGGCTCTTGACGTCCTCCAAGGAATAGACCTCCTTTGAGACCAGCCTCCGCTTCGAAGCCAAGAGGGCCGTAGCATACCCTGCGAAGAGCCAGACCGGGTAAAGGACGAAGAGGAGGACCACGACGACGGTGGGAACCTCGTCCTTTGTGATGCCGGTGATGTTGGAGTGGAGCATGAACTCTGACCCGCTCAGGCCGGAGAAGAAGGGAAATACGCACCGGAATACGTCGGCGTAAAGGAGAGAGCTGAATATTATAAATATAAGTATGATGGCTACGCCAACCACAATTTTTGCATGTCTATTCCAGCCAAGCCTCCGACCTCCAAAGTAGATGAAGAGGCCTGACAAAACCAGCAGGGGCGGATCTAAGAGAAAGCTCATGAACTCTGACCTCCAGACTTGCAGAAGCTCCGGAATATAACGCGACTGCTTTAAATATAAGCCTGCCGATCAGAGGAAAATTTTTGATGATAAAAGTATTTTTTTAAAATATAAAATATTTTTTAATATAAATATTTATTAATATAAAATATAATTTTATCTCAGACGGACGCCTCAGCACGACAAACCGCCCGTCCCGATCCCGCAGCCTCCCAAGAGGCCTTCTAAAAACGGCGCGTCGTCCGCAATTTCCGGGATGTCAGCGTGTCGATTTTATACCAGCCCGTATTGGGCTTCTGCCATGATCACGGTTGGAATAGTCGGCGGGTCCGGCTACACCGGCGGCGAGCTCTTGCGGCTCTTAAGCTGCCATCCCGAGGCTGAGGCGGTCTGCATCACCTCCCGCAAGCTGGAGGGGACCCCGGTGGGGGACGTCCACACCCACCTTCGGGGCATATCCTCTCTGAAGTTCGAATCGCCCACAATACCGGAGATCGCTCGTAGGTGCGACCTCGTCTTCACCGCCGTCCCCCACGGGACGGCGATGGACTGGGTTCCGGGACTTCTGGACGAGGGGGCGAAGGTCGTCGACCTCTCGGCAGACTACAGGCTCCCCCTGGAGGTCTTCGAGAAGACTTACGGCATGAAGCACAGGGCCTTTCGAGAGGCGGTCTTCGGAATGCCGGAGATCCACCCCGAGGTGAGAGGGGCCGAGCTGGTCGCAAACCCCGGATGCTACCCCACGGGAGCGATCCTGGCGGCGGCGCCTCTGGTGAAGGCGGGCTTGGCTGAAAGGGTCGTCTTCGACTCCAAGTCCGGGATCTCGGGGGCGGGGATCGCCCCCTCTGAGACGAGCCACTACCCGAACCTCGCCGAGAACGTCGTCGCCTACAAGCTCACCACCCATCGGCACTCGGCCGAGATGAGGCAGGAGCTATTCCGCCTATCGCCGGGGGTCAAGGTCAGCTTCACCCCTCACGTAGTCCCCGCCATAAGGGGGATCTTGACGACGGCTCACATATTCGTCGAGGACGAGTTCGTGGGGGATAAGGCCGAGATATTGAAGATATATCAGGAGTTCTACAGGAACTCTCCCTTCGTCCGGCTCGTCCCCGGCGTTCCCTCCCTGGGGGCGGTCAGGGGGTCGAACTTCTGCGACATCGGGTTTGAGGTGGACGGGTCGGGCGATCGGATCGTCGTCGTCTCGGCGATAGACAACCTGGTGAAGGGCGCCTCCGGCCAGGCGATCCAGAACATGAACCTGATGATGGGGCTCGACGAGATCGAGGGGCTGTGGTTTCCGGGCGGAGCGCCCTGATGGGCAAAAGGCCCAAGGCTGAAAGGGTAAATAAAAAGAGAGCTGAGGAGTAGGAGTATGTTGGTCAGGGACGTGATGAACCCGAAGCCGGTCGTCTGCCAGGCGAGCGACGCCGTCAGCGAGGTTGTGTTGCTTCTGAAGAGAAACGACATCAGCGGGATGCCGGTTCTGGAGGGAGAGAGGCTGGTGGGGGTGGTCTCGGAGTCGGACCTTCTCAAGCTCCTCTCCGCCGAGGAGGAGGGGGGGCTCTGGCTCCCAAGCCCCCTCGAGATCCTGGAGGTTCCGATTCGGGACCTGATCCGATGGGAAAAGCTTCAGGCCGGGGCCGAGGAGATCGGCATGACCCGGGTCTCCGAGGTGATGACGAAGAAGGTCTTCACCGTCGGCCCCGAGGATACGATCGAGGATGCGGCATCGATCATGGTCCGCCATCGGATCAACCGTTTGCCTGTCCTGGAGGATGAGAGGCTCGTCGGGATCGTCACACGAGGAGACATCATCTCGGGTCTCGGCATGGGGGCGTCGGAAGTTGAAGAGGATTGATG
>CAZHAO010000186.1:0-4172 GCA_964530375.1 uncultured Methanotrichaceae archaeon | reverse complement strand
TCGGCCTCGAACATTTCAAACCTCACCGCCGGTCTGCCCCCGGAGCTATCTTCAGAGGTACCTTCCCAGCTTACGGGCGAAGGTGCTCACTCGACGTTGACCACCATCATCGACCACCTGAACTCCGCTCTGGGCATAGATCTCTTATCGATCGCCAGGATCTTCCTTGAGATCGTGGTGATCTTGGCTGCGACCTATCTCGCCACCAAGCTGGTGAGGCGCGCGGTCACCATCCATCTGCCCAAGGTCATTGCGACCGGGAAAGCCGGCCTTGACGCTGAGACGGAGATGACCTTCCGGACCCTGATCAGCAGGCTTTTGGTGGCGTTGATCTACATCGCCGGCCTCCTCCTCATCATCTCTCGGATACCGACCCTCAACAAGCTCGCAATAACGCTCCTCGCAGGAGCCGGCATCGCTGGCATCGCCATAGGCTTCGCTGCCCAGGACTCCTTATCAAACGTCATAACCGGCATCTTCCTTGCGGTCTTCCATCCCTTCAGGGTCGGCGACTACATCGACTTCAACGGCGAGTACGGCCAGATAGAGGATCTGACCCTGAGGCACACCACCATAAAGACCTGGGACGGTCGGAGGATCTTCGTTCCCAACAGCATCATGGGCAACCAGCCGATAGTCAACTGGTCGATAACCGACCCGGTTATAACCTATCCCGTAACCGTCGGGATAGCCTACGATGCCGACATAGATCGGGCGAGAGAGATCATGCTCGACGTGGCGAAGAGGCATCCGCTGGTCCTCAAAAACCACGAGATAACGGTGAGGGTCACAGAGCTCGGGGACTTCGCCGTCAACATGCGGCTTGCTGTGGACGTGCCCACCCGAGACGTCGCCTGGACCACAGCCTGCGACCTCCGAGAGGCGATCAAAAAGAGGTTCGACAAAGAGGGGATAGAGATCCCCTACCCCTACAGAAACCTCATCATCCGCCGGGAGCCGGCGGGGCCTGAAGCCGCGCAAGAAGAGGCTCCTCCATCTCAAGAGCCCCGGGACTTGTAATTAAAGATCAGCCCCCCCCGGCTCTGGAGCCTCGACCTTATGATCTCCTTCAGGGGCTCAATCTCTCCGGCTTTGGCGGAGATGGGGGCTATCTTATCCTTCCACTGTCTCCAGGGGGGAAGCATCCCGAGCCTCTCGGCGATCCCGTCCAGGGTGGCGTCGGGATCTTTGACCTTGTCCATCTTGTTGGCGGCCACCGCGACCTCAAGATCCAGCTCCGTCAGAAACTCGAAGAGCTCCACCTCCAGGGGGACTTCGCCCCTGGCCTCCCAGCGGTCGGCTATCTCGATGAAGCTGGCGGCGTCTATCACCTGTATCGCCAGGAGGATATCCTCGCCCTCCTCCTCGAAGCGCCGGACGATGAAGTCCTTCGTCCCCTCCTGGACCTTCCTATCGACCCCTTTCATGTAGCCGTATCCGGGCATATCGACGTAGACGACGTTGCCCACCCGCGCCCTCGCGGGGCCGACGGTGACCCCGGGCCTTCTTCCCACCTTCACCCTCTTTCCCGTCAGCTGGCGGAAGAGGGTGGACTTTCCGACGTTCGACCTTCCTATCAGCACGATCTCGAAAGTCATGGACCGATCATCTCCCCTCCATTATGATGCCCTTAAGATATCAGCTTCTCTCATTCTGCGAACCGAAAGTCTTATATTCGACGTCTGCCGTATGGAAGACAGGCAAAAGTCGACCAAACTTTTTCCTCCCTCCCAAAAATCCCTACATACGACTTTTGCCCCTCCCTTCATCTCGATCTGATCCGTTCCAGTTCACCTTTCGAGGCCTCACCATCATCCGTCAGCCTGTATGGTCCCTCAGATTTCGTCTCCTCCGGAGGCTTAGAGGACCTTCGATGAAGGATGCATCTCGATATGCGCGCTTCGATAGAAAGGTTTATATTCGTCAGATGACGTGGTGAGTAAAGGCAAAAGTCTTGTGTCGAAGTATCCCCTCCCTCCCGAATCCCTGATCTCGGCTTTTGCCGTCCCACCTCCCTTTTCTCCAAGTTGAGGACGGCGCGATCTTTGCTTCGTCTGCCGGATGGTCGACCTCGACCGAAGTGATCCTGATCTATCGCTGGGCGGTCCTGGTATTCAGGGCGATCTTGATGGGCGGAGCCGAGGAGGGCCGGTTTGGTCCAAGGCCCGGCCGGACCCTCGTCGCCCTCATAAACCCCAGCGGCAGTTCTGCGGCTCTGATGGCAAGAGGGTATCGGAGGTCGGATCCGAAGAAGAGACTGAAAATTCGAGATAAAATTAGAGAGGCGACGGCGGTCCCCTCTAGCTGCAGACGCAGTCGAAGACCCCGGCCCCGCCCTCCGGGAGGAGGCTGCACGGATCGAGGTCGGAGCACCCGCCGACGCAGCAGGATAGCCAGTCGGTCTCGTTCGTCTCGTTGACGTAGACGAGTTCCATCTCGACCCTCCTCGTTATGTCGTAGGTGCCGCTGTACCTCTCCTCGCCGAGGTTGATGACGTCTCCCCGGGAGTCGGTCTGTCTGTACCTCAGGTCTGCGATCCCTGTCGAGTGGGAGGCGGTCTCGTAGACGGTGGACCTGGTGACGAAGACGTCGGCGCTGACGATGGTATCGTTGGTGAAGATGACGGTGGCGTTGAGCCGCTCGAGGCGGAGGGCCACGTCCCTCTCCCGGGACAGGTCGGTGTTGTAGAGGAAGCTCGACCCGACGGCGTCGCCGTTATTTCCCGCCCGGTCCCTGTCGTTGATCATCTTGCCGAGATAGTCGACGGTCCTGCTGGCGTTCAGTCTGACGGGCCAGTTCTCCTCCAGGGTCATAGTCCAGACGTCGCTTCCGGCGGGCTTGAAGTAGGTCCGGTTGACGCTGGCAGATGCGTCGGACTTGAGGGATATCAGCTCCTCGGAGCTGAAGGTTCCCTCCAGGGCCGCCGTCCTCTCCTTCAGCCGGACGTCGTTGACGTCGAGGTCGGCGCGGGCCGAATGGTACGGAGAGAGGACCCTTCCCGCGGGGGTGACGGCTATCGGCGCGATCTCGCCCTCCACCGACCCGCTGAGGTCGAAGCTCATGTTGGCGGACTGGCGGCTGATCCAGAACGAGGAGCCGTCGGTGAGGTTGTCGACCCCGATGGTGTAAGAGACGGCGGAGGCTCCTGATATCAGCCCCGCCAAGAGCAGTAGATATGCAAATCCCGTCCTCATTCAGACCACGCTCGTATCGGCATAAGCGCCGGTGTTGTCGGTCCGGGCCTCCCCGGTGACCTCTTTGATGGTCATTGCCCAACCTGCGTCGGAATCCATCTCAAAATCCGGCGGATTCGAGCTCGAGGCTTCAGCGACGATCTGGTAGTTGCCCACCACTTTGTACTTCTGCGTGGCCCGGGTGGAGTCGCCCGCATACGCCTCCATCTCTCCAAAGTTCAACCCTCCGGCACCCAATGTGGTATACACGTCGGAGCGAGCCGTCCCACTGTCGCCGGAGGAGCCGAGGTGAATGTTTGTCCCGGCTGCGAGCACGTTCTCGGCCGACGCTGAAGCGCTCGAGCTCGTGTCGGCGCTGAAGTCGCCCCAGATCATGGCGGACCCGGCCGTTACATCCCCGGAAACGCTGGCGACCCGCTCTTCAGGTCCGGTGGAGTCGTAGGTCCCACTTATGGCACCGATGGTCCCATCGCCCTGTATGACTGTGAGCCGCAGATTATCTCCTTGTGCGGAGGTGCTATCTCCGGACCCGGCCGCCAGACGGTCGGCGCTGACATCTGCGACGGCTCCGTATCCCCCGGCCCCTGCGGCGGACCCTTCAGCGGTCAAGTTGACCGTGGTCCCGCCGGTCAGTTCGAGCTCGGCGTTTCCAGCGGCGACGCCCGTTCCGGCCGCGCCTATGATGCTCCGGGCTTCCACATCTGTGGCGACGACTCCGGCGCTGTTCCCGGCCGTGGCGCCTACTCCTCCGACGCTGATCCGGTTCTCGCTGCCGTTGGCCCCGGCACCGAAGATGGCTCCTTCCGCCCCGAAGGTGCCGTTCCCGTTCGAAAGATCTATCGTTCCGCCCAGGCCTCCGGCGCCAGCCACGGCCGCTATGAAGCCCTTCTCGTTGGAGGCCGCGATATCCTCGCCGCGGGCTCCGGTCCCCGAGAATCCCGTTCCGGCGGCCAGGGCTCCGGCGCCGATCTCGTTATT
>CAZHAO010000185.1:0-4199 GCA_964530375.1 uncultured Methanotrichaceae archaeon | reverse complement strand
CCGGCGTCGCCATATCGTTGGCTCAGTTTGCTCTTTTAGAGGAAAAGGAGGGAAACCTGGGTCAGGCGCTGGATCTGATCCGAAAGGCAGAGAAGCTGTTCCTCGATCTGGGAAGCCCCACGGCTGCCCAGGCTCGGCGGGTTAGAGAGAGGCTGGAGCAGAAGGCGCAAGACAAGCCCTCATCCTCTGGAAGGTTTAAAAGATTGCTGGGACTTGGTTGAGAACGATTTGATGGAGAGCCTGTCATGATCCGGATCAAGTGTGCTAACCCCCACTGCACCGCCCCCGATGGCGTCTTCTCCTGGGACGAGCGGGCTCACGTCGAGGGCGGAGGCGGCCTCGCAGAGCCGGGCGAGGAGGGCGCCGTCTCCTTCGTCGCCGAGTGCCCCTACTGCGGGTACGAGAACAAGATCTGGCTATCCCGGGTGAAGAAAAATGACGTGGTGAGGAGGCTTGGAAAATGAGCGAAGGCGACGATGAGCCGGTCCGGGGAGTATCACTGACGAAGCTGGACCGGTTCTGGCTGGCTACGGCCCGGTCCGCGGCGAAGGAGTCTGTCGGAGCCCTGGAGGAGGCGGCAAAGCAGCTGATCTCCGTCACGAGCCTCCTCCAGGCGATCTACTTCGCCGCCATCTCCTTCAGCGATCTGAAGGGAAGCCTGGTGGTGGAAGGCGCAAAAGATTATCTGCTCGTCCTCCTCTTCGTGCTCCCCATCGTCTTATGGCTCGCGAGCCTCAGCTTTGCCATCCGGGTCTTCAAGCCCGAAACATACAAGACGAACCTCTCCTCGCCGGACCTCGCGCGCTCGATCTACGGGGAGATCGTCGCCTACAAGCACCGTCAGCTCCGGCGCGCCCACCAGTTCCTGCTGCTGGGGTTCGTCCCGCTGGTGGTGAACATCGTCCTCTACCTCGCCTGGATCTAGCCGCTGGTTGGGGGCGGCGCCGCCCCCCCCCCAGCATCACGCCCAAATACCATCCCGACGAAATAAGCCCCCGATGTCCCCCCAAGAGTCCGCCCTCGTCCTCGTCATCTACCTCGCCTCCTTCGCCGCGATCCACAGCCTCATGGCCAGCCTCCCCTTCAAGAGGCGTGCCGCGAAGGTCCTGGGCAGCCGGACGGAGAGGTGGTACCCGGCGATCTTCTCGCTATCCGCCTTCGTGATGATCATCCCGCTGGTCTACCTCGTCTACCTCTTCCCCGGCAAAATCCTCTACGTCGTCCCCTCGCCCTGGCGGTGGGCGATGGTGGCGGGGCAGGTCCTGGCGGGGCTTCTGTCCCTCAGGGCCTTCGTCGACGCGCCCCACCGGTTCCGGGTGCCGCTGCAGCTTCTGGGGCCGGAGGCCTCCGAGGCGAAGCCCCTGGCCCCCCGGGGGATCTACTGCTGGATTAGAGATCCCTTCCTCCTCTCGGGCTTTCTCATCATCTGGCTGACGCCGTTCATGACCACGAACATCCTCATCCTCTACGCCATCGTCACCGTCTACCTCTATCTGGGGTCGCTCCACTGGGAGAGGAGGCTCATCGCCCAGTTCGGCGACGAGTACCGCTCGTATCAGAGCCGCGTTCCCAGGATGATCCCCTGGCGGGGGAGGGTCTGCCCCGGCAGTTGAAGGCGAGCGGGAGAGAAGAGGAGAAAAAAAGAAGGCCGTCTCGAAAAAGGTGCTCGGCATGTTTACAAAGTACACCCTCATCCTTGCCCTCTACCTCGCCTGCTTTGCGAGCCTGCACAGCCTTCTTGCGGGCACCTGGGCCAAAAAACGGGCTCGACGGGCCTTCGGCCCGCGAAGGATGAGATGGTACCGGCTCTTTTTCACCCTCTTCGCAGCAGCCACCATCTCCCCCCTCTTGTACCTTTTCTATCTATTCCCGGGCGAGTTCCTCTATTTCGTCCCCTCGCCCATGCGATGGATGATGGTGGCAGGGCAGGCGGTCGCCGCCCTCGCCTTCGGCAAGGCCTTCCTCTCGATGAGGCCCCTCAGGTTTCTGGGTTTTCGTCCCGACGACGGCGAGGGCGATGGCGATGGCGAGGGCGAGCTGATCGTCCAGGGCGTCTACTGCAGGGTGAGAAACCCCCTCTTCCTCTTCGCCCTGATATTCCTCTGGCTCTCTCCAATCATGACCAAAAACCTCCTCGTCCTCTACCTCCTCGCCACAGTCTACTTCTATCTCGGATCTATCCACGAGGAGAGGATCCTGGCAGAGAAGTTCGGCGACGCCTTTCGCGACTACAAGAGGCGGGTTCCCAGGATCGTGCCCCGCCTCCGCTGCCGCTACCCCGAGACGAGGGTAAAGGCCGCTGACGACCGCTGAGCCGGGCGCTTGACCCTGGACCTGACCTCCAAAAGGTCGCCGTCACCGGCCGCAGGTGGCGACTGCCTCGCCCGACGAGATGACGTGCCCCTCCATCGCCGCCTCCAGGTCGGACCTTTCGGAGCCCGGAGCGAGATCGAGGACGGCATCAAGACCGCGGACCTTCAAGACGTACCTGTGAGCCGGTCCCGGCGGCGGACACGGCCCATAGTATCCGATCAGCCCGAAGCCGTTAGTCCCCTGGACCGCTACCGCGGGCTCCGAGACCTCGTCCTCGGCCGGTATGCCCTCGGCCACCTTCTCCGACGGCTCCAGGTTCCAGATCAGCCAGTGGACGAAGGTCCCCCGGGGAGCGTCCGGATCCTCAAGGATCATGGCCACCGACGCGACGGACTCGTCTATCCCACGGATCTGGACAGGAGGCGATATGTTATCGCCCTCGCAGGTGTACTTCTCGGGGAAGGAGTCAAAGCCCAATTTCACCTCCAAAACTTCTGAGCCGCAGTTATTCACGAGCCGGTCATCTTCGTCATCTTCCAGGCCTCCCGCAAGGGAGGCCGAAAGCACCGTCGCCAGGGCGATTAAGAGCAGGGCTATGGGCCTCATCCCTACTCCACCTCAAAATCGATGCTCACCGAGGTGCTCATCGACCGAATGACAGGCACCCTTCCCGCCACGTCCGAGAGCATCTCCACGATCGTCTCGGGATCGCCGTCCGCCGCCAGGCGGACCTTAACCTCGATTCGGGTCACCTCCCGGCCGTCCCCCACCCTCTCCAAAACTCCCGAAGCCTCCGATTTGTAGGAGATAAGGGCGACGTTGTGCTTCTTTGCCCTCGCCAGGGTCGTGGTGAGGACGCAGGCGTTGGCGGCGGCGACGTAGATGTCTTCTGGCGAGGGGAGGCCCTCGACTCCGCCGAACTCCGCCGGCAGGGCGAACTCGATTTTCTGATGGGTGGGAAAGGCGATCTCGCCTTTCGCCCCCTCGGTCCATATCACCTGGTTTTTGAAGGAGATCTCTTCGGCCATAATCCCCGGTTTGGTACCTATTGGTAGTTATCACTTTCCCGCAATTTTCGGCTGAAAGGATCAACGGTGGTAGTGGTCGGCCAGATCGTCGTGGCGGTGGTATTCGGCCCGATGGCAAGCCTCGCCGGGGGCCCCCGGCGGATCGACGTGGACTGTGGCCTCCGATATGTACGGAAGGCGGCAGAGGAGCTGGTGGCCGACCTCCGTTGCTATATCGTGACCCTCCTCGACGGTGAGCCTCGGATCGACGATCACGTCGATCTCGGCGTGGAGCCGATGGCCCAGCCACCTCACCCTCACCCCCGCCACCTCCTCGACTCCGGAGGCGCGGCCGGCGGCGACCCTCACCTCCTCGACGACCTCGGGGTCGACGCCGTCGACGAGCCTCGTCAGGACGGCCCGCCCGGAGATCCAGCCGATCCTGAGGATGGCGACGGCGATGAGAATACCCACCAGGGGGTCTGCCCGCGGGTAGCCAGCCCAGACTCCGACGGCTCCGATTAAGACGGCCAGGCTGGTCAGGCCGTCGGCCCGGGCGTGGTGGCCGTCGGCCACAAGAGCCGCGCTTCCTATCTCCCGGCCCACCCTCATCCGAAAGACGGCCACGGCCTCGTTTCCGAGAAATCCGACCAGCGACGCCAGGACCACCGCCCAGAGAAATCCGACGGGCCGGGGAGAAAAGAGCCTCATCGCCGCCTCATAGCCGGCGAAGAGGCTGCTCGCGACGATCACCAGGACGATGAAGAGCCCCGCCAGGTCCTCGGCACGGCCGTAGCCGTAGGTAAACCTTTCCGTGGGCTGACGCTGGCCGAGCCTGAAGGCAACCCAGAGGGGGACGGCCGTCGCCGCGTCTCCGAG
>CAZHAO010000184.1:0-4247 GCA_964530375.1 uncultured Methanotrichaceae archaeon | reverse complement strand
GTCTTTGACCGTCATATCGTCCACCTTCGGGTAGTTCAGGAGCTTCTCGTAGTTCTTCGTGACGGCGTAGTTGTAGTGGCCGTAGGCGACCGTCACGCCGTAGGTGAGGAGCTTGTGAGCCCTTCGGGAGGAGGTGTAGACCACCTGGTCCGGGTCGTAGACGGCGTCAGCCCCGATCTTGAAGAGCTTCACTGAGAGGTCGTAGTCGTCCAGGAGGGATATGTCTCGATGGCCGCCCGTCCGCCGGTACGTCTCCCTCCTCATGGCCATGTTGGACCCGATCATGTAGCAGAAGTTCAACGCTTTGAGGAGCTGGTAGGAGCTCCGCACCGCCCTCAGAATCTCGGTTCTGATGTCTCTATCCTGAAATATCACGGGCCCCGTGCTCGCCTCGTGCCGCTCGAGGTTTCTGCTTATGACCTCAAGCCACCCCCTGGGAGAGGCGGTGTCGGCGTCGGTGAAGGCGATGATCCGGCCACCGGCCGATTCGGCACCGTCCCTCCG
This sequence comes from uncultured Methanotrichaceae archaeon, assembly GCA_964530375.1. Lineage (GTDB taxonomy): Archaea > Halobacteriota > Methanosarcinia > Methanotrichales > Methanotrichaceae > Methanocrinis. The sequence continues at coordinate 3,743 of CAZHAO010000184.1, read as the reverse complement.
GGCCCCGCCGATCCCCGGGTGGGTCTGGGAGATCACCTTGTCGGCATACTCTTTTGCGATCTCGACGGTCCCGTCATCGGAGCCCCCATCGACTACTATGATCTCGTAGCTCTCTTTTTCCAGGGATTGATTTATGAGGGACCTCAGGGTCGCCTCTATCTGCTCCTCTTCGTTCAGCGCGGGAACGATGACTGATATCATTCAACATACCTCTGACCGAATAGGTCGGATAGGCCATCAGATAAAGGGCCGAAGCTGCCGCCACCGCCAGAGAGACCTGGTTGAGGCGGGCCGCGGCGAAGGCGAACGCCAGGGATAAGATCGCTAGGCCCCCCAGCATCAGGAGGCCGTTCTTCTCTCCGATCCTCGTCACCGTGGTCGTCGTCGACCCCAGATCCTCTGCGTAATCCACTATCTGATGGGCTATCAGGGCTTCGCAACCGACTATAAAGAAGATCAGAGATATCAAGATTATCCCTCGTGAGGGGTCTTTTCCACAGAGGAGAAACCCGGAGAGGAAGGGGAGAGCCCCGAACATCAGGCCGTGGCTAACTGCGTCCAATAGGTATCGTTCCTTGAGCCGGATGCGGCTGGCCGAGTAGGCGGTCAAGAGCAGCAGGTTGATCACGACGAAGAGGGCTCCTGCCAGGTCCAGGCGAAAGGAGAGGACCAGGGGGGCTGAGGCCAGGGCGAACATCAGCAGCATGACGCCCCTCTCATCGACCTTTCCCGCGGCCAGGGGGTTAGTTCCCGACGCCACCTTGCGGCGGTGTTGTCTATCGATCTCGGCATCGAAGTAGTTGTTGACGACGAAGGCGTAGCTTATGAGGCAGATGTATGCGATGAAGACGATGAGCGTCTTGTCCGGCCCCCCTCCGGCCAGATAGGCCCCCGCCAGCGGAAATAAAGGATAGAACTTGATCCAGTCTCTGATGCGAAGCATTCTGAGGTAATCGAACATCTTTTGTCTCTCTCCCCGGTTGGGGACTAGAATTTCCGTACCCCCTTATCTACCTTTTCGAATCGGGCTGCCCCAATTAACGGGCGGCCGTTCCACTTCTCCCACCGCTCCGTCGTCCCGTCTTGTCCCGGTTAAGTCTTTATAGATCTTTCGTCTAAAATGTATTCGAGACCATGATATCGCCGTCGTTTATTCTGGTCTGTTTCGTCCTCCTCCTCGCCACGGCCTTCGCTGGGGCGGAGGATGGCTACCTGGACGTCGTCGGGCCATCAGGAACCATGGCCAGCGCCAGCTACTCCGAGTACGGATCGGCCTTCGAGGAGTTCATGGGGAGCGCTCCCGCCGAGCGAAACCTCTCTTCATATCCAGACTACCTCGTCGAATTCCTGGATGAGGGACCACAGAGGTCTGAGACGAACTACAGCCTCTACACCCCTGCCTTCGAGATCTTCATGAATCAGAGCAGCAAAGGGCGCGTGAACCTCTCGTCCTACCCGGATTATCTGGGCAGATTTTTGGACCAGAGCCCCGAGAACCTGAGCAGCAGAAGCTGGAACCTTTCATCCTATCCGGATTATCTGAGCTGGTTTTTGGACCAGAGCCCCGAGAACCTGAGCAGCAGAAGCTGGAACCTCTCATCCTATCCGGATTATCTGAGCTGGCTTTTGAACCGATAGCATCCTAAGGCAAAATCGAACTCGCCCCTCAAAATCTATCATCTGCTTCGTTTCATCGGCTTTCAATCTCGTCTTCAGCCGACTCCTCCTTCAGGGCCGCCATCCTCGATCTGATGCTGGCGAGCCTCTCCTCGATGGCGAGCCTCTCCCGCTCCAGGAGGCGAATCTGGTCGTCCACCGGAGTCGCGGCCTCAGGCTTCGCCTCCTGCCTTTTGCTCGGATTTTGGGCGCTTTCTCTCAGGAGGTAGCTTCCGCCCTCGATCGTCATCCCCAGGCCGTAGACCAGGGCCGAAGCGACCTTCTTTCTTCCGCTCCGAAGGTCGTTCCAGAAGGCCTTGCGGGATACGCCGGTGTAGAGGGCCGCCTCCTGCTGCTGCAGCTCCAGAAGGTCCACCAGCCGTATCGCCTCCAGCTCTTCCAGGGTGATCTTTACGTCCTCGCCCAACTTTTTCCCCACAGGCTCGAACCGTCTCGTCTCGGGGACCTCAGTGATCCATCGCTGGCCGCGCCGTCGACCTCTGCCCGGTCTCATGAAATGCTCGTATCTGGGACTTTATATTTGAAATTTCCCCAGCTCTTAAGAAATGCTTAAATATTAGATCTCATAAGAGACTATTTGGACGGGTTCGATAGGAAGAGTAGCCGTCCCAAAAAAACGGCCGAGAGAGGTGAGCAGTAGATACCTGGTGGAGATGGAACGGGCCCTGCAGGATTTGGACCTAGGACCGGCAGGGGCATGGGATACTGTTCGGGGTTTGTCGCCCCAGGATATGTCAATGCAGGCTTTGGCAGGCCCCGTGGCGCCGGAAGAGGCGGCGGGCGAGGCAGAGGCAGAGGTTTTTGTTTCTGGTCTAGGCGGTCCGGCTTCTGGTCTCTTGGGCCGATGCCATTTGCCTTCTATGGACCTTATCGGCCAGCTGCCTATAGATTGAGGTGAACGAGATATGCCTGGTGGAGATGGAACGGGCCCTGCAGGATATGGACCACGAACCGGCAGGGGCATGGGATACTGTTCGGGGTTTGACGCCCCTGGATACTTCAGAGCGGGGTATGGGAGGCCCTTCGGCAGAGGCCGAGGCAGAGGTTTTCGCTTCTGGTCTAGGCAGCCCGGCTTCTGGGCGGCGATGCCGGGGGCGGGGGTTTGGCCTTACCCTCCAGTAGCTCCCTCTCCCGAGGGGGAGATGGCGGATCTTGAGGAGATGGCCGAGAGCCTCGAAGCCCAGCTGAAGAGCATAAAGGCCAGGATAGAGGAGCTGAAGTCCGAGAAGTGACCTCCTCCTGGCAGGCCCCCCCTTTTCCTTTTCAAAATTCTTTTTTGCTTTTGTATTTTACTTTGAGATTTAACTCGGCCCTACGACCCATCCGGTTCGAGATCGATCATCTCCCAGATCTTCTCCATCTCCAGATGCCTCTCGGCGGCCCGGGCCAGCTCGTCGTACCCGTCCCCCGCCAGGGCCGATCTTCGGGCCAGGTTCTTCCTGGCGTAGAGGTAGTTCAAAAAGGCGTCCCTGAAGTTCTGGTTTTTGAAGATCCCGTGAAGGTAAGTTCCCATGACCAGGCCATCGCCAGCCACGGCGCCGTCGTCCCCGAAGGCTGGCGGGTCCCGGGATTCGGTCATCCCCATGTGGATCTCGTAGCCCCAGACGGTCTCCCCCTTTATCGGGCCCAGGATCGGACCGTCGCCTGTTACCGTCTTCTTCACCTGGACCGTCCTCTTCTCGTACCGGTCGAACCGGGTCTCCAGGTCCAGGAGGCCGAGGCCCGGCATGGAGTCGGTGGTGTTCTCGATCCCCATGTCCACGATGGTTCTTCCCAGGATCTGGTAGCCGCCGCAGATCCCCAGGATCGGGACCCCCTCGTCTTTGAGGGCTCGGATCTCCCGGTCGGTCCCCCTCTTTCTCATCTCCTCCAGGTCTGCGACGGTGTTCTTGGTTCCGGGGATGATGACGGCGTCCGGCCTTCCCAGGGGCTCGCCGGGGCCGACGTACCTGACCTTCGCCTCCCGCTCCAGGGGCTCGAAGTCGGTGAAGTTCGAGATCCTCGGAAGCCTGACGACGGCGATCTCGACCTTTTCGTCTCCCCCGCCCCCGTGGCCGCCCCTCTTG
>CAZHAO010000183.1:0-4256 GCA_964530375.1 uncultured Methanotrichaceae archaeon | reverse complement strand
ATCAGTCCGACTTTTCAAAGCTGACGCATTCTGCGATCTGTATTTTCCATATCTCTTATCCAGGTCATCTTCCGCCTCCTCTTCGAGTTTTTGCATATCGAGCATTGATCAGCCTTCAGCGGCAAGGATAATTTCAATTAATCTGAACTTTCTATCGGTTTAGAGAGACGATGGTGATTCTATGAGGCTTTCGAGAAAGACGCCAATAATCTTGGTCTGGATGGTGCTACTTGCGGCCTTCGCCCCATCCCTCGTGCCCGCTGCCAGCGGCGAGGATGCGGGATCGGATGATGTGGAGCGCGGCTGGGATCTGATCTGGTGCCTGGTCCAGGCCACAGATTCCGTAAGTGCAAACCTGGCAGAGATCGACCGGTCCCTCCTCGATGCGAGCCTCGCCCTCTCCGAGACAGGGATCGAGGGCCAAAAGGCGCGGGAGGTTCTCGGCGACCTCGCGGGCCTGGGGCCGTGGGTTGTGGACTGCATAACCGTCGACCTCAACGGCACCATAGTGGAGGTCGTTCCAGAGGAGTACCAAGATGTCAGGGGCACCAGCATAATTGATCAGGAGCATATCGAACGGCTCCTCTCCACAGGGCGGCCCTCGGGCCTCGCCTACATAATGAGCGTCGAGGGGTTTTTTGCCATGGACTTCGCCTCGCCGATCTTCGATGAGGAGGGGAGGCTCGTGGGAGCGGTGACGGTCCTCGCCAACTCGACGGAGCTCTTCGACACGGCTCTAGCACCCCACCAGCCCCGGGGCCGCGCCGAGATCTGGGCCATGACGCCCGAGGGGACGATCATCTACGACTCCGACGCCGAGGAGATCGGCAGAAACACCTTCACCGACCCCCTATTCCAGCCGTTCCCGGACCTCTTGGCGGTGGCCGAAAGGGTGAAGGTGGAGAGGTCGGGCAAGGGCAGCTACGAGATATTCGGAACGGCGAGGGAGGTCTTCTGGACCACCGTCGACTACCAGGGCGAAGAGATGAGGCTCCTTTTAAGCCGGGACGCTGCCCCATGCGAAGACGATTGAAAAAAACGCTTTCGGCAGGCGGTCCAGCCGCCTGCCAGCCTTCACCGAAAAGGGTCGCTTCAGATCTGGTCCAGCTTCTCTATCCCGATCTTCTTGACGTTCGGCTTCCAAATCTCCTTCGGCATCCAGTCGGGGGCGTTGGACGGCTTAGTCACCAGTTTCCTCTCCCCCGCGAAGAGGTGAACCTTCTTTGTACCCCTCTCCCTCAGTCTGATGTCGGTGTATCCGCGGTTTGCGGCCTTCAAGGCCGCCTGTCTCGGCTGTTTTCCGGTGAAAACGCCAATTTCGTTCCCCTCAGCGTCTCTCAACGCGAAGTTTCTTTTATTGGTCATATTTTATACCTCACATTATCCCTATGCAGAGGATGATATGCCCCGTTGCATCTCTATATATCAAGAACACTTATATTAATCTTTTGTTCGATTGAATATTTTCTTCGAAGTACCCTCGGGGGCGAAGGCAGATATTGGAGGCTGAAACCGTCGAAATCGTCCCCGAAACGGGATCGTCCTGATAAACAAGTCGAAACTCGCCGAGGGGAATGATATTTATTCGCTCGAGGGCGTCTCTCTTCTCATGTCTTGGGTTCTCTGGTTCACGGGCCTGCCCGGTTGCGGAAAGACCACCATTGCCAAAGGAGTGAAGGCGAGTCTCGAAGAGCGAGGGATCAAGGTCAAGGTTCTGGAGCTGGACGAGATCCGCCGGGTCATAACCCCCGAGCCGACGTACACCGATCAGGAGAGGGAGGTCGTCTATGCCAGCCTCGCCTACATGGCCAAGCTCCTCTCGGAGGAGAGAACGAACGTCATCGTGGACGCCACCGCCAACCTTCGGAGATATCGGGATCTCGCAAGAAAACTCATCCCCGACTTCGCCGAGGTTTACGTCAAGGCGTCTCTGGCGGCCTGCATCGAGCGGGAGCGGGGCCGAAAGGCGGTCTACTCCCCCCGGGGAATCTACGCGAAGGCCGGGGAGGTGGATGCGAACGTCCCTGGGGTCAACGTCGCCTACGAGGAGCCGACCGACCCGGGCGTGGTGGTGGACGCCGAGGGGCTCGGCCCGGAAGAGAACGCAAGATTGGTGACGAGCTGGATCCTGGAGACCTTCGAAAACCGGGAAAAGTAATTTTAAACAGGAAAGGTTAATATCGGCTCACTTCGTTCATCTCGCAAGGAGGAATGAGATTGAAATTCAATGCAGGCTTCGTCGGATTTGACGGAACGGAGAATAAGAGGACTGTTCTCGCCCTGGATATGGCCAAAAAGGCCGCGGGGATCGGGGGCGACCTGAACGTCCTCTTGCGCCAGCCCCACGGCAGGGCGAAGAGCACCCTGAGCAAGTTCGTCAGGCTCTGCGACGTCAAAGCCTACGTCTCAGACGACGCTGACAAGGCCAAGTGGGAGGGGGCGGGCTTCTTTATCCAGGGCGGCAGCGACGACTTCTTCGAGGACTCCGACTTCATCATGGTGGGAACCCCCGGGGATCAGGAGACGCCCTACGTAGAGGCGGGGCTGGCTCACGGCTGCACCGTCTCCCTGATGGGCGGAGCCGACAGGAAAGATATAATGGCGGCCCTCAAAGAGAAGGGCGTCGAGGTATCCGACTCCCTGAAGGCGGACTTCGAGCGGGAGTTCTTCTTCGGCCTTGAGAACTACGAGACCTTCCTCAAGGCGAAGCCGAAGCTCGTCCAGTGCACCAGCTGCAATACCACCGGACTATGCAGGGCGTCCCTCGCAGCGCGCCCCCTCGGCCTCAAGATGATCCTCGGCAACATCGACCGGAGGCAAGGCGACCCCCACACCGTGGTGAGAGCATCGCCGTCCGCCGTCTCCATCGGCAAGGGTGCAGGCCACCAGGGGACCGATGCGGGAACCGTCTTCGAGGAGGTGACCTTCAGCATCAGGGCGTCCAAGATCCCGACGACGATGCCCCACACCAGCTTCCTCAACCTGGTATTCGATAGCGAGGTGACATCCGAAGACTTGGTCGAGAGCTTTGCTAAGACGAGGGAGGTCGTCGTCATCCCCTACGTCGACGAGGCGGGACGAAAGCACGAGTGGACGAGCGAGATCCTGGAGGCCTTCCTCTCAGGGTTCGAGCGGCCCATCAGCCCCGAGATCTTCGAGCTTCTGGTATCCGACTCGATTATCCCGGTCAAGCTCGGCGACTACTCCATCCTCCAGGTGGCGATGATGGTCGAGCAGATGTCCATCGCCGTCCCCAACCACGTCGAGTCCTATCTCCTCAGCGCGGGCTACTCGGCCGAGAAGGTTCACAGCACCGTCGACCAGGCCCTTTCTTGCGTCCACGGCATCTGGCCTGACAGCCTCTCCACCTGATCCCAAGTTTCATGTCCGAAGAGCCGATGGTGGGCGACCTATCCGGCGAGAGGGTCCTCCTCGGAAAGGAGGCGACGGAGGAGCTTTATGAGGAGGGCGGCTTCGGAAGGCCCGTCTCCGGGGGCCTGGAGCTCACCCTCGTGGAGGCGGCGTACCTCCTGGACCGGGGGAGGATAGCCGTCCGCCTCGGTGGCGAGGACCTCGACTTCCGGTCCCTCTTCGAGACGGCGACGGCGAGGGAGGCGGGCTTCGAGTTTCGGTACGTCGTCTACAAGGACCTCCGGGAGAGGGGCTACTACGTCCAGCCGGGGGTCACCGACTTTCGGGTCTACCCCCGAGGCGGAAGGCCCGGCAAGACCCCGGCCGAGTTTTACGTCCAGGTGATCTCCGAGAGGCACCCTCTATCCCTCAAAGAGCTGGTGGAGCCGACAAGGATCGCAAGGCAGATGAGAAAGAGGCTGATGCTGGCGGTCGTCGACGAGGAGAGCGACATAACCTTCTACGAGGCGAGGGAGAGGGACCTTTCGGGCGAGATGAAGGTCGAGGCCCGGGGCGGCACCGCCACCCTCCTGGAGGACAGGGTGATGCTCTGGGACCCGGAAGCGTCGGAGCTTCTTCATGAGCGGGGCTTTTACGGGAAGCCCGGGGGCGGGAGGCTCCAGCTATCTCTGGTGGAGTCGGCGTACCTCCTCGATAAGGGGGTGATCGAGGTCGTAGACCGGGCCGGCGAGCCTCTGACCATGGAGGAGTTCGAGCGGCGGGCGAAGCTCATCGAGGACGATTTCGAGATGAAGCGGCGGGTCTACAGCGACCTCCGGGACAGAAACCTGGTGGTCAAGACCGGGTTCAAGTTCGGAAGCAACTTCCGGGTCTATAAGCTGACC
>CAZHAO010000182.1:0-4256 GCA_964530375.1 uncultured Methanotrichaceae archaeon | reverse complement strand
CACCAGGATCGCCGCCCACGCGGCAGACCTGGCAAAGGCGGAGGTGAAAGATCGGGCCCGCGTGTGGGACCGGAAGATGGCGGTGGCACGAAGGGACCTCGACTGGCCGGCCCAGTTCGACCTCGCCATAAACCCGAGCCTGGCGAGGCAGATCCGCCACCGGCGAGGCGTCGATGTCGACACCTGCACCATGTGCGACGAGCTATGCGCCATCAGGCTCGCGCGAGAGGCGATGGAGCGGGAGAAGGATAAGGCGAGGAAGACGGTGGGAACTAGAGAAGATCCAGAGCGATAATAAGACCTGAGACCTCAAGAAAGGGCCTCAGGAGCACGGCTCCAGCTCCCTCTCCACCACCTCGCCTCCGGGCGTTGCCTCGGCGAAGACCTGCCCCTCGAAGCAGAGGACCTCCGTCTCCTCGTCTATCCAGGAGTCGGGGGGGAGGCCCGCCTTGAGACAGGTCTGGCAGAGAAAGTCCACCGGGTCGAACCCCCACTCCGTCGCCACCTGGGGGAGGAGGAGACCCGACCACATGCCTCTCCTGACGATGAGGCCGTGCTTTCCGATCCTGACCGCCTCCGGCAGGTCCCGGTTTCTGACGTCGTAGGGCCTCGGGGGGGTCAGGACCGTCACCTCGATCTTGATCTTGGGGATCTCTTCGGGCCGAACCCGCGGAAACCTCGGATCGTTCACCCCGGCGTTGATCGCCGAGTCGACGATGGCTCGCCCGAGCTCCATCACCGGCTCGGGGTAGCCTATGCATCCCCGGAGATCTCCGTCCTCGTTAAGGGTCACAAAGACGCCGGCCTTCTCGCCGAAGGGGAGGGGCAGATCTTCCGGCCTTATCCTCTCCTTCCGACCGACGTAAGCCGTCAGGGCCTCTCTCGCTAGAGTGACGGCCCGCCTTCCCTCGTCGATGGTCAGCATGGGGGGGTAATATCTCCCGACCGATACTAAACCCCATCGTTCCGCCCAAGCCCCGGCAAAACCCTTGAGGGGTTACAAAGCCGCCGAGAGGAGGTACGCGACCGATGTGGAGGAAAACCACGCTCGCAGATGATGGAGAAGCTGGAGGCGAAAAAGGAGGAGATCCGCCCCTACTGCGTCTGCCCCGTCTGCGGCATGACCGCAAAGAGAGAGCCTCCCGAGAGGTGTCCCGTCTGCGGCGTCAAGGGCGAGATTAGACTGATCAAAATCGGTCAGGGCTCTCGGAGAAGATACTCTTTCAGCGCCACGGCGTTGTTGAACTTCTCGTCTTTAGCACCAAAGACGAGGGTTACATCCCCCGACGAGACCTTCTCCGAGATCTGGCCGACGAGGTCCTCTTTTTCGGCCAGCTCGCCATGATACCTCTCCTTGAACTCGTCCCATCTTCCCGGATCATGGCCGAACCACCTCCTCAGCTCGTCGCTAGGCGCCACCTCTTTGAGCCAGAGGTCAATCTTGATCCGCTCTCTCTTCACTCCCCTCGGCCACATCCTGTCGACGAGGATCCGAAAGCCGTCATCCTCCGACGGCGGATCGTATGCCCTCTTCGCCCGGAGCGTCATCGACTCGCCCTCGGAAGGTCGCTTAAGTGGCGCTCGAGCTTCTCCAGGAGCCGCCAGCATAAGAGGATCTGGACCATCCCGGTGGCGCTGACCTCTCCGTCTCCGGACCGGTCACAGATGGGAGCCTGAGAGCCCATGAGGGCGCATAGCTTCTCTTCGATCCCCTCGATCATGGACCGATGAAGCTCGCCGTCGATGGTCAAGACGCTCACCCTTTTGCCGTAGTAGTCGTCCCTCTGGAAGGCGATGGAGAACTCCCGCTCTGCGAGACGGAATATGGAGGAGAGGTCGATGGTGAGGTCCGCCTCTGACGGATTCCCTTCCAAAACCTCCTGGATCAGCCTCACCGAGTACCTCTCGGGAGGGTTTTCCGCCAAGGGAGAAGAGAGAAGCCTCGACTCCTCTATCTTGACCACCGCCTCGGCGTAGATCTTCTGGACGTCGACGTACAATTTGTAGTCGGGCTCCCGCTCCAGGATCTCCCTCATCACCGCCTCCCGCTCGTAATTCCGGTCGATGCAGTCCCTCTTTATCTTCCACCGCCTCTTGACGGCGCGGCTTGGGTCGACGAAGATCCCAAGGTCGATCTCTTGCCGGAGCTTTTGGGTGAAGAAGGGGTGGAGCCCCTCGACGATCAGGACCGGGGCCGATCTGAAGGGGACGGGCCCCTTGATCGTTCCATCGGAGTGGTCGTAGATGGGCTTTTTTATCTCCTCTCCCCTCCGCAGGGCTGCGAGATGCTCGGCCAGGAGGTCGAGGCGGTTTGCGGCGGGGTTTAAGGGCGTGATGCCCAGGACCCTCCTCTCCTCGCGGTCGAGGCTGTGATAGTCGTCCATGCTGAAGGTGGAGACGAGATCATCGCCCAGGAGCCTTCTGATCCCCCGGGATAGGGTGGTCTTGCCCGACCCGCTGTCTCCCGCCACCGCCACCACGAAGACCCGACCTGAGGATCGAAGCCGCTCTTGAAGGCTGGAATTCACAAAAATCTCCTCCGACGAGAGGGAGAATCGGAACGGGGATGCGAATGATCGGGCCTTGGATGAGGAAAGGTCATCGGTCCTGCTTCTCCGACATGAGGTCGGCAAACTCGCTCGTCTTGTCGATCAGCTCCAGCTCCCGGGCCTCGATCACCGCCGTCTCCTCGATCCGCTCGACCTTCGTCTCCCCATCGACGATCACCGCCGAGAGGGTCTTGGTGACGATCGATAGGCTGCTCATCAGCCTCGCCTTCTTCAGCATCGTGGACGAGAACTTGCCGACCCCCGTCAAGACCACCAGCTTCTCGTTCTGGGTGATGGCATTGAAGGGGGACTGGGCCGTAGGAAAGACGTCGAAGCCTATCATTGCTAGGTGGCGGAGAACCTTGTCGTCGATCCTCTCCATCTCTTCTGCCATGGGGCTCGCCGGCTCCAGGATCTCGACGGGCTTTATCAGCTCCTGGCCGAAGAGCTCCTCGATCCTAAGGGCGACGTCGATGGAGGTGTCCATGCTCTCGATCTCGTACTTGCTGACCGTCCGCCGAGAGACGGAGAGCTCCGAGGCGAGGGCCCCCAGGGATATCCCGCTCTCCAGCCGGAGACTTCTCAGAAGGCGGCCGTCGATCTTGACGTAGAGCCCCCCGTGGGCGGCGTAGACGAGAGGAGGGATCTCGTCGACGATCCAGTCCGCGAGGGTTCCGAGGCTGACGGTGGGAACCCCGTACCTAAAGTAGACTACCCCGCCCTCCAGCTGGTGATCCCGGGTCTTCTCCCCGACCAACAGAGGGCTTCCCGCAAGATATTTAGCGAGGCGGCGAATCTCTACCGCGGTCTTCTCGTTGAGACCGTCGATGTTTGAGAGTATCTTCAGAATAAGGAGAAGGCCGCCGCGCCTCGCCGCCAGATCGAAGCTCTTCGGCCTCACGTAACATCGGTCCGAGATAGAAAAACCCGACTTCACCAGGAGATCAGAGACCCGATCGGTCAGAAACTCCTTATTCATCATTATATATGTTTGAGCTTGTCCATTATTTAAGGTTCACCATCATGATCACCATAGGCGTTGACGATACCGATTCGGAGGAGGGGCTCTGCACCACCTACCTCGCGGCGGTGATGATGGAGAGGCTAGGAGGCCTCGGCGATATCGTGGGGTTCCCCAAACTCGTGAGGCTCAACCCCTGCGTCCAGTTCAAGACCAGGGGGAACGCCGCCATCGCCTTCTCCCTCGATTCTGACCGGGCAGAGGAGGCGAAAGAGGTGGCCCTGAATACTCTGATGGAGCTCTCCGACTTCTCCGGCCCCAATACAAACCCCGGCCTGGTGGTGGCGGAAAAAGTGCCTGCGGAGCTCTCCCGCTTCTACCGGAGGGCCCTCGACGAGGTCCTGGAGATCAGCGAGGCAGAAGAGATCATCGAGAGACACGGTCTCTGGTCCCGTTCCTTCAAGAACCGGAGGGGGCTGATCGGGGCCTTGGCGGCGATGGGGGCTGAGTTTCCGGACAAAACTTACGAGCTTCTCGCCTATCGGCGGCCCGAGAGGTGGGGGACGCCCCGAAAGATCGACGAGGAGTCGGTCTGGAGGGCCGACGAGCTGACCTACCCCGGGACCTGGGACACCGTCGACCACCACACCAAGAAGATGGTCTTCGCCCCCCACTCAAAAGACCCCGTCCTCTTCGGGATCCGGGGCCAGGGGCCGGAGTCGATCCTCTCGGCCCTGGAGACGATC
>CAZHAO010000181.1:3777-4274 GCA_964530375.1 uncultured Methanotrichaceae archaeon | reverse complement strand
ACAGGAACATGATCGTCCTCAAGGTCCGCGAGATCCATGGCGTCACCTCCACCGAGACGATCCTGGGGATGGAGCTGAAGTTTTAGCCGTCTCTAACCCTCCACGGCCCCTTTATCGGGCGCTATAAAAGCGCCCGGTCGGAGGATCAGGGGGAAGCGTCGGCTCGCTGTCTTTACATCTGACTCAGATGAGGGCTACATAAACCTCCTCTTTAAATAGAGATGCGGCATATTGTCGATAAACTCAGGGGGAGTTGAGGTTTATGAAGAAGCGTGTAGTCGAATTGGTGCTGTCGTTCGCCCTGCTCACTTTGGCGACGGCGACCGTTTCAGTTGCCTCGCCGGGCGATGGGCCGCAGGATGGAACTCCTGATGGACTTCAGATGGGAACCGATCAATCGGATTACTATGGTCCCGGATACCATTCTCCAGGATATTATTCACCAGGATATTATTCACCAGGATATTATTCACCAGGATATTATTCACCAGGATATT
>CAZHAO010000181.1:0-3677 GCA_964530375.1 uncultured Methanotrichaceae archaeon | reverse complement strand
ATTCACCGGGATATTATCATCCTCCGCAGCGGCCGGCGTATCGCTCGTGGAGCTATATATCGTGGGGATGTTGGAGACTTCCTTGGGGATTTTCTGGGCCTTGGGGGTTCTGGGGGAGCTGGTGCTAGTCGAACTGGAGGCGGCGAAACCCGCCGCCGGCACCCATCCTTAGAGGGCTATTCTTCATTTTGCGGGGCGAGTTTCTGATGCCCCCGGGGCTCTGACCTTTGCGGACGTTGGGACCCTTCCTTTATCTTTCTGATCCCTCGCGAAAGATAAATTCTTATTCTTCGAGCGCGATTTAGTGGTGGGACGAGTTGGTCTCCTTCAAAAATCGGAAATTAAATTCGATACAAAGGGGATGTTGTGGGGATGAACTGGATTTTGATATCGGCGGTCCTCATCATATCGTTGGTGGGGTTGGCGGGAGCTTTGGATTACTATGGCGGCGTGGAGCTGAGGCCAGGTGAGGCAGCTGCGATGGAGCGGTTTGAGCATGGGTTCGGAGGTCCTTGGGTCGGGGGCGATCCCTGGCCGAGGGGCGATCCATCGCACGCTACATCATTCGGCCAGAGCCACCCTAAGTTCTACTCGATCTTCAGGCCGGGATTTCCCTTTTCGGGATACTGGACCCAGGTTCACGTCCGCCCCTTCAGGGCCTGCCATCCGTTCTGGGACTGCGACGGCGATCAATATTATTATTCAAGAAAATACTTCTCAGGATGGCGATTCCAAGAATAATCGCAAGATGGCGTTCCCCGCCACAAAATTTTTTCTTTGAGAGAGGGCCGAAACCGATATGACGGACGAGGCCCTCATCTTGCCTCGATAGCCCATGGCAAAGATCTCTCCCTTGATGGACCAGTACTTCGGGATGAAGGAGAAGTGCGGCGACGCCGTCCTCTTATTCCGGATGGGCGACTTCTATGAGACCTTCGGCGGCGACGCCGAGATCGCGGCCCGGGTCCTTAACATCGCCCTCACCTCCCGGCAGAAGGACAAAGAGGGCAACCGGATACCCCTCGCCGGGATCCCCCACCACGCCCTCGACGCCTACCTTCCCAAGCTCGTCGGCGCCGGCTACAAGGTCGCCATCTGCGAGCAGATGGAGGACCCCAAGAAGGCGAAGGGCCTCGTCAAAAGGGAGATCATCCGGGTCATCACCCCGGGGACGATCATCGAGCCCTCGATGCTGGAGGAGGGGTCGAACAACTACCTGGCGTCGGTCTTCGAGGAGGACGGCAAGATAGGCCTCTCCTTCCTCGACGTCTCCACCGGCGAGTTTCTGGCGACGGAGCTGTCGGATGGCGAGGGGAAGCTCGCCAGCGAGCTGGCGAAGTTTCGGCCCTCCGAGTGCTTAATTGCCAGATCAGCCGCGTCCCGCCTCATCGGCGATGGTCTCGGGGCGAAAGTCCAGAGGCTCGAGGACGCCGAGTTCGACCTCTTTGAGGCGAGGAAGAGGCTAGCCGACCACTTCGGCTCGGAGGCCCTCGATAAATCGGGCCTGATGAAGATGGACTCAGCGGCGAGGGCCTGTGGCGCTGTCCTCTCCTACCTCGATTCGGCCCATCTTTTGGCCCTCGACCACATCTCCGAGATCAGGATCTACTCGCCGAAGGAGTTCATGGTCCTGGACGAGACGACTTTACGAAACCTGGAGATCTTTCGGAACATCCGGGATCGGACCAAGAGGGGATCTCTTCTGGAGTTTCTCGATCTCACCTCCACCCCCGGAGGGTCGAGGACGCTCCGGAGGTGGCTTCAGATGCCCTTGATATCCCCGGAGAAGATCGAGGGCCGCCTGGATGCGGTGGAGGAGCTGGTGGCAGGCTCCCTCCTGAGGACTGATATCCGGGAGGCTCTTAAGGGTGCCGGCGACCTGGAGCGGGTGGTGGCTCGAACCGCCTGCAGGACGGCGTCGCCGAAGGACCTGGTGGCTCTGAAGGGCTCCCTAAAGCGGCTTCCCCGAATCGTTCAGCTCCTGGCCGAGGTCAAATCCAAGAACCTCGCCGGCCTGAAAGGACGCCTCGACCCCGGCCCCCTCGGAGAGGTGGCCGACCTGATCGGAAGGGCGATTCGAGACGATCCCCCCACGGCGATCCGGGAGGGGGGGATCATCCGGGACGGCTACGACCCCGAGCTGGACGAGATCCGGTCGCTGTTGCGGGAGGGGAGGGGCTGGATCTCGCGGATGGAGAGAGAGGAGCGGAGCCGGACGGGGATCAAGTCCCTGAAGGTGGGGTACAACAACGTCTTCGGCTACTACATCGAGGTGACGAAGGCAAACCTCGCCTCCGTCCCCGCCGAGTACATAAGAAAGCAGACCCTGGCCGGAGCCGAGCGGTTCATCACGCCGGATCTGAAGGATATGGAGTCTAAAGTCCTCTCGGCCCAGGAGAGGTCCGCCGCCCTCGAGGAGGAGATCTTTCTCAGGATCAGGGCGGAGGCGGCTGGCCGGGCCCGAGAGATCCAGGAGAGGGCCGCTGCGCTGGGCGAGCTCGACGTCTTCGTCACATTGGCCGTCGCGGCCGCAGAGAGCGAGTTCTCGCGGCCCCATCTGAACGCTAGCGGGGAGATCTCCATGAGAGGCTCTCGCCACCCCATCCTGGATCGGGCGATGCGGGGCGGCTTTGTCCCCAACGACGTCCACCTCGACGGGCGAGGCGATCGGCTCCTGATCCTGACGGGGCCGAACATGGCGGGGAAGTCGACCTACATGAGGCAGATCGCCCTCGCCGTCATCCTCGCCCAGATCGGCTCCTTCGTCCCCGCCTCCTTCGCCTCGATATCCCCCGTCGATCGGATCTTCACCCGGGTCGGGGCCTACGACGACCTCTCGGCGGGGCAGAGCACCTTCATGATCGAGATGACGGAGCTGGCGAAGATCCTCAGCTCCGCCACCTCCAGGAGCCTGATCCTCCTGGACGAGATCGGCCGGGGGACGAGCACCTTCGACGGCCTGGCCATCGCCTGGTCCATCACCGAGCACATCCACAACAGGATCCGGGGAAAGGCGATCTTCGCGACCCACTACCACCAGCTCACCTCGCTGGCGGGGGTCCTCCCCGGGGTCAAGAACTACAACATGGCCGTGAAGGAGGAGGGCGACTCGGTCGTATTCCTCCGGACCGTCGTCCCCGGCGCCACGGACCGGAGCTACGGCATCCACGTAGCAAAGCTGGCGGGGGTCCCCGGAGAGGTGGTGGCGAGGGCGAAGGAGATCTTAAAGGAGATCGAGCGGGAGGCGGTGATCGATCCCCTGGGGAACGGTCCTCGATCGAGAAAGAAGGGGCCGAAGTACACCCAGCTCATCTTCTTCGACGAGCTGCGGGCTCGAAGAGGAGGTGGAAACGAAGGAGAGATCGATGACAGGGAGGGTGTTGACAGGGAGGGTGTTGACAGAGAGGGTGTTGACAGAGAGAGTGTTGACAGAGAGGGGGGTGAGGGCGATGAGAGGGATGGGTTTTTGGTGGAGGGCCCCTCCGTCCCCGATGGCGACCTCCTCGACGAGATAAGGGACCTGGACCTCGACGCCCTCACCCCTCTGGAGGCGCTGAACAGGCTCTCACTCTACCAGAAGAGGCTGAGGGGTGACGAATGACTAAAATTAGGCTCCTGGACCAGGACGCCGTCAACAAGATCGCCGCCGGCGAGGTGATCGAGAGGCCCGCCTCCGT
>CAZHAO010000180.1:0-4300 GCA_964530375.1 uncultured Methanotrichaceae archaeon | reverse complement strand
AGCCGTCCACCACCTTCACTCCCTTTCTCTCAAGATGAGGCTTGGCGGACCTCGACTTCCCAACCACGGCGATGCCCTTCTCTTTCGCCTGAAGCGCGAGGTTTCCGCCCATTCTTCCCAGTCCCAGGATGCCCAGCTTCATATCTTTTGATTCGCTCAACAAAATCACCACCAATTCTCAGATTCGCTACGTCTCTAGGATGACGACTCTAGGCGTTCTATCAGGCTGTCCGACGCTCCTTCGGGGAGCGCAAAGCAAATTGCCTCATCTTTCTCTGATCGTTCATCTTTGATCGATCTTCTTTGATCGATCCTCCCGATCGTCGATCCTCTTGATCATTCGATCATCCCTTGAGGTGACAAGAAATCCCCGGCCTGCTGGTGCGGGGGGGCGGCGGGACGGGGCGATGCGAGATCGCGCCGCCCCCGATCGCCCTCCTTCCAGCTCGACATCACTTGGCTGAGACGACGGGCTGGAGCTTCGGCGGTCGCTCTCCCAGGTCCCGGTCGAGGATGAAGAGGACTCCTATCCCCCTCTCGCCGCTCACCAGCTTCAGCTTCTCGACGATCTCGCTGGCGTTCGCCTCCTCCTCCACCTGCTCTTTGACAAACCACTGGAGCATGTTGAGGGTGGCGTGATCCCTCTCTTCGGTTGCCAGGTCCACAAGGCCGTTGATCAGACCCGTCACCTTCTTCTCGTGGTCGTAGACGGCCTTTGCCACCTCCAGGGGCGAACCCCACTCGAGCTGGGGCTTATCGATAGCCAAAAGCTCGGCCCTTCCGCCCCGCTCGATTACGAAGTCGTAGATCTTCATCCCGTGCATCAGCTCCTCTTGGGCCTGGACCCTCATCCAGTGGGCAAAGCCCGGGAGCTTCGCAGCCGAGAAGTAAGCAGACATGGATAGGTAGAGGTAGGAGGAGAAGAGCTCCCACTTCACCTGCTCGTTCAGGGCCTTCGCCATCCTCTCTCCGATGGGAGCCAATTTCATAACCTCTCGATTCAGCTCGCCTCAAAGGCGTCCTTGGTCGCCCCGCAGACCGGACAGGTCCAGTCGTCGGGGAGATCTTCAAAAGCGGTGCCAGGAGCGATCCCGGAATCGGGGTCGCCCTTCTCTGGGTCGTAGACGTATCCACAGACTGTGCACGTATATTTCTTAGCCATCAACCTCACCTCAGGACAAGATCAAACGAGATGGAGGTAAGCTCAGGGGTGGTCCGATTCGATGCCGCGCAAAACATGTCCAATAATACAGCACTGTATTCTGTACCCGAGTGTATATATCCTTTTGGATTGGGGCGGCTGCCTAGCTCGGCCCTGAGATCCTCCAAAGTCAGATAAAGCCTTCCAGGGTCTTTTTAATCGCGCCGCTGCGGTCGGCGACCTTCGAGTTGTATTTCGCAAAGTTTTCCCCAAAGGTGGGAGCCTCCTCCCGATAGAATATCCCCAGGGGTATCGGACCGTCGGAGTTGTAGTCCCACTCCCTCATCTTCTCCTCAGCTCTGGCGCGATCTCGAGGATCGTGCTCCGCGAGGGTGTAGACCCTCTCGTTGTAGTAATCGTACAGATTGAAGAAGGTGGCACAGACCTGGAGAACGTCGACGAAGGAGAAACCCCGGTGGAGGATCGCCTCTCTGAATACCTCCTTGAGAAGCTCGATCCCGTGAGAGTAGCCCCGAGCGATGAAGCTCCCGCCGCTGGCAAAGACGATCTCCAGGGGGTTTATCGGAGGCACCTCCAGGCCCTTCGGGGTGGACCTGCCCAAAAACCCTGAGGGCGATGTCGGAGTGTACTGGCCGGTGGTGAGGCCGTATACCCTGTTGTCGTGGATTATCGTCGTTATGTCGACGTTCCTTTTGGCGGCGAAGATGAGGTGGTCGAGCCCCTCGGCGTAGGCGTCGCCGTCACCCGCAAAGCAGATGACTGTGAGGTCGGGGTTGGCAAGCTTAATCCCGGTGGCGACGGGGATCGTCCGGCCGTGGATGGCGTAGAAGCTGTTAGCGTTGACGTAGTCGACGATCTTCGCATGGCAGCCTATTCCCCCCACCAGGACGACGTTCTCGATGGGGATATGACCCTCCTCGTCCAGGTCCGCCAGGACCGGCCTAATGGCGTTCAGTATGGCGAAGTTTCCGCAGCCTGGACACCAGGTGTTCTGAGCTGTGGTGGCCAGATCTTTTGGTTTCATCTCGTCACCTCCAGAAGCCTCTCTTCCAGGTCTTCTACGGAGAAGGGCCTCGCATCGTACTTCAGGATCAGGTCGTCCGCCTCAAACCCGCGAGATCGGATGAGGCGGGCGAGCTGGCCTGTGGAGTTCGTCTCGACGGATATGGTCCTCTCGACGCCCCGGAGGGCCTCTTCGAACTGAGGGGTCGGAAAGGGGCTCAAAACTACCGGCTGGACGACCCGAAGGCCGAGCTTCTCTCCGACCTCGGCACAGACCGGCTTGTTCGACCCCCAGCAGAGGAGGGCTGTCGATCCTTCCTCGGAGCCGTAAGTTCTCACCGCCGGCAACCCCTTCAGCTCTTCGATCAGGCTCTTTTCTTTTAGGAGGGACTTCTCCTGGACGGCTGCGATCTCCTCTCCATTTTCCGTCGTGATCCCCGACTCTAGGTGGGCGTAGCCGTTCGCCTTCACCACGGTTCCTTTCATCGACGGGAAGGCGAGGGGTGAGATCCCGTCCTCGGTCCGGGCGTACCTTCTGTAACCGCCCTCGCCGTCCGCGAGGAGGGGCCTGATATCGGGGATCTCTCTCGCCTCTTCGAGATTGAAGCTGTAGGCGGACTCGCTGAGGGTCTTGTCCGAGAGGAGGACAGCAGGGATCTGGTACTTCCAGGCGAGGCTCATGGAGGTTGCAGACCAGAAGTAGGCCTGCTCCAGGTCCCCCGGGGCGATGACGAGGCGGGTGAACTCGCCCTGCCCCGCGTTCATGACGAAGTGGAGGTCGGACTGGGCGGTGTAGGTGGGAACCCCGGTGCTCGGCCCCGCCCTCATGGAGACGACTACGACGAGGGGCATCTCCGCCATCCCCGCCAGGCTCATCCCCTCGGTCATGAGGCAGAACCCGCCGCCCGAGGTCCCAATAGCGACCTTCTTGCCGGCGTAGGCGAAGCCCTGGGCCATCAGGATCACGGCGATCTCGTTCTCGGGGTGGACCACCTTGATCGAGAACTCGCCCGCGACCTTCGCCAGGAAGTGGAGGATCCCCGACGACGGGGTCATGGGATAGGCGACGTAGGCGTCGAGGCCGCCTCGAAGGAGGCCCAGGCCTATCATCTCGTTTCCGGTGATGACGGGACAGCAGGGGTACGACCTCCTCTCGACCTTCAGGCCGTTCCCATCGATCCCGTCGCGGCCCCGGCGGGCGACCTCCATGTTCTCATCGATCGATTGTGGGATCTCCTTTCGCATGACGTCTTCAACGATCCTCCACTCGATCCCGGCGGCTCCGGAGAAGGCCCCGATGAGGCCAGAGTTCCGGGCGATCGACGGCGCTCCCGCCTCCTTTGCCATCGTCTTCAGAGGAAGGCCGAAACCAACGGCGTCCGGAGACTTCACCTCGTCGGAGTCGTAGATGACGACGGAGTTCTTCTTGAGCCTCCCCTTGTGTCGGTCGATCGTATCCTGGTTTAGGGCCAGAAGAAAGTCCACTTTGTCCCGATGGGCACCGATCTTCTTTCCGGCAGCCCTGACTATGGCGAAGTTGTGACCGCCCCTGATGAGGGATGGGTAGTCGAGGTACATGTAAAGGCAGTATCCGAGCTGGTTATAGAGGCGGGCGATTATCATCCCGGCCTCGTTTATCCCGTCTCCGGCTCTCCCCCCCACCAGAACGGAGAATTCGTCCATTCGTGATCATCCTCCCGTCTTGATTTGAGATAGCTCGTCTGGTTCTCGATCCGTCCGAAAGCGGCTCAATGACTGTTCACACCTCAAACAGCAGAGATATAATTTCATTTCGAGAGTATATAACAACTTCGCGTCTGGCGAAGGATGTGACGCTTGCTATTGTATCAAAGTTTGTTGTGCTCTGATATAGTTCAGCACGGCGATGGGTTGATAGCTTTCATTCTCTTCCAAAAGTCGTGCTCAATCTCAGCCGCGAATAGCGAACCATCCTCTTCCAACGATTTCGCCTTCGTGGTGGCAGTGGTGGCTGAGCATCTAGTAGGCTATAGTTTCCTCATCGTTTCGCTGGAATCGGTCGGATCTATCTTTTTTACCATCTGAATTTTCTATAAACCATCCCTTTATTTTAAAATGAATACCCCGCAGCTTGCTGCGGTTGGGATGGTCACAAAC
>CAZHAO010000179.1:0-4346 GCA_964530375.1 uncultured Methanotrichaceae archaeon | reverse complement strand
CTCTGGTGGCCGTCAAGAACCATCATAACGGCAGCATGAACCCCATATCTCAGTACCAGATGGAGATCTCCGTCGAGAAGGTCCTGAGGTCTCCCCTCGTCGCCGACCCCCTTCGGGTCCTGGACTGCTCTCCGATCACCGACGGCGCCGCCGCCGTGGTCCTGGCCCCGACGGAGGTGGCGAGAAAGTACTCCGACGCGCCGATAAAGATCCTGGCGGCGGCCCAGGCGAGCGACACCCTCGCCCTCCACGACCGGAGGGATATCACCACCCTGGACGCGTCGGTCTATGCCGCTCGGAAGGCCTTCAGTCAGGCGGGCCTCGCGCCGAAAGATATCGACCTCGCCGAGGTCCACGACGCCTTCACCATAGGGGAGATCGTGGCCATCGAGGATCTGGGGTTCGTCGAGAAGGGCGAGGGCGGAAAGGCCGCCGAGGAGGGGCTGACAGCCATCGGCGGGAAGATCCCCATCAACACCTCCGGCGGCCTCAAGGCCTGTGGCCATCCCGTCGGCGCCACCGGGATCAAGCAGGCCTACGAGATGGTCCTCCAGCTCCGGGGCGAGGCGGGAAAGCGGCAGGTCGAGGGGGTCGAGGTCGGCCTCACCCACAACGTCGGCGGTTGCGGCGGCACCGCCCTCGTCCACATCATGTCGAGGTGAAGAGATGTCCACAGTGCCGAGGTTCTGGAGACACATACCCCAGAGGTACAACCTGGTGGGGACCCACTGCGAAAAGTGCGACGAGTACTACTACCCGCCGAGGACGATCTGCCCCAACTGCCGGAGGAACGCCAAGATGGAGGACTACAAGTTCTCTGGAATGGGGACGGTGTTGACCTACACCACCATCTACAACGCCACCGACGACTTCAAGAGGCAGACCCCCTACAACCTCGCCATCATCGAGCTTTTGGAGGGCCCGAGGCTCACGGGCCAGTTGATCTGCAGCCCCGACGAGATCAAGATCGGGATGAAGGTGAAGCCGGTCTTTCGAATCCTGGGGAAGGAGGGGGATCGGGGGATAATATATTACGGGACGAAGTTCGTCCCGGTGGAGGGGTCGGTCTAATCCTCCCTCCTCTTTTCTCGCCGCGCCGGCCAGTATCTCACGTTAAGGCTAAGTATTGAGAGGTCATTTCCTCCCTTCCCGCATAGAATCTCAAGGTCTTCGAATAAAATGCGTCAAATCAAAATATCGCAGGTTCTGGTTATCGATTATGCGGGGACAACCGTTATATATAATGCGATAATTTGATTTTAGGTTATTTATCTACTCGGGGGGTAAATCCGGTCTTGAGCGAAGTGATAGAGGAGTACGACGCCAGCACCATCCAGGTTCTGGAGGGGCTCGACGCCGTCAGGCGAAGGCCCGCCATGTACATAGGGAGCACCAACACCGCGGGCCTCCACCATCTCGTCTACGAGGTGGTGGACAACAGCATAGACGAGGCGATGGCCGGCAGGTGCTCGGAGATCAACCTGATCCTCCACGCCGACGGCACCGCCTCGGTGAGGGACGACGGTAGAGGCATCCCTGTAGACATCCACGATCAGTACAAGAAGCCGGCTCTTGAGATCGTCATGACGATGCTCCACGCCGGGGGCAAGTTCGACCACAAGTCCTACAAGGTCTCGGGAGGCCTTCACGGCGTCGGCGTCTCCGTCGTCAACGCCCTCTCGGAGTGGCTCGAGGTGGAGGTGAGGAGAAACAGCCTCGTCTACTGGCAGAGGTACGAGAGGGGAAGGCCCGTCTCCGACCTGGAGGTCCACGGCGTCTCCGATCACACCGGCACCACGGTCCGGTTCAAGCCCGACCCCGAGATCTTAGAGAGCGTCGACTTCAGCTTCGAGATCCTGGCGAGCCGCCTCAGGGAGCTGGCCTTCCTGAACCGCGGCCTCGCGATAACGATCGAGGATGAGAAGACCGGAAAGAAGAGGGAATACCTCTACGAGGGAGGGATAGTCTCCTTCGTCGAGCACCTCAACAAGAACAAGGACCTTCTCCACTCACCCCCCATTTACTTCTCGCGGGAGAAGGACGGGATAGCCGTCGAGGTGGCCCTCCAGTACAACAACACCTACAACGAGAACGTCCTCTCCTTCGCCAACAACATCAATACCAGGGAGGGTGGAACCCACCTCTCCGGCTTTCGGGCCGCCCTCACCAAGACCACCAACGAGTACGCGAAAGAGAACAAGCTCCTCAAGGACGACACCAAGCTTACCGGCGACGACCTCCGGGAGGGTCTCGTGGCCGTGATAAGCGTGAGGCTCGCCGACCCCCAGTTCGAGGGTCAGACGAAGACGAAGCTGGGAAACAGCGCCGTCGGCGGCATAGTCAGCTCGCTGGTCTCCGAGGGGCTCTCCGAGTTCTTCGAGGAGAACCCCCTGGTAGCGCCCAAGATCGTCGAAAAGGCGACCCAGGCCTATCGGGCAAGGGTTGCGGCCCGAAAGGCGAGAGAGCTGACCAGAAGAAAGAACGCCCTCAGCTCCGGCGGGCTTCCAGGAAAGTTAGCCGACTGCACTGAGAAGGACCCCCACCTCTCAGAGATCTACATCGTGGAGGGGGAGTCGGCGGGCGGCTCGGCGAAGCAGGGTCGAAATCGGCACTTTCAGGCGATCCTCCCCCTGCGGGGCAAGATCCTGAATGTGGAGCGGGCGAGGCTCGACAAGATCCTGAAGAACAACGAGATCCGAAACATCATCACAGCCCTCGGCACCGGGATCGGCGACGAATTCCAGCTCGACCGGGCGAGGTACCAGAAGGTGGTGATAATGACCGATGCCGACGTCGACGGGTCCCACATAAGGACCCTCCTTCTCACCTTCTTCTACCGGTACATGAGGGAGCTCATCGAGGCTGGATACGTCTACATCGCCCAGCCGCCCCTCTACCAGGTCAAGCGGGGCAAGTCGACGAGCTACGCCTACTCCGACTCCGAGCTGGCGAGGGCCCTCGAGGGGTCTGGCGGGAAGGCCACAGTCCAGAGGTACAAGGGCCTGGGCGAGATGAACCCCGAGCAGCTCTGGGAGACGACGATGGACCCCGAGAAGAGGACGATGCTGAAGGTCACCCTTGAAGACGCCATGGAGGCGGACGAGATCTTCTCGATCCTGATGGGCGAGAAGGTGGAGCCGAGGCGCGAGTTCATCGAGGCTCACGCCCGGGATGTCAGGAACCTGGACGTTTGATGGTGATAGACGATGACGGAGATCGACGTTGACATAACTTCGGAGATGAAGTCCTCTTACATAGATTACGCCATGAGCGTCATCGTGGCAAGGGCCCTTCCGGACGTGCGGGACGGGCTCAAGCCCGTCCATCGACGGATCCTCTACGCCATGTACGAGCAGGGGATGACCCAAGATCAGCCCTACAAGAAGTCGGCTCGGGTCGTCGGAGACGTGATGGGTAAGTACCACCCCCACGGCGACGCCGCCATCTACGAGACGATGGTGAGGATGGCCCAGGACTTCTCGATGCGGTACCCCCTCATAGACGGCCAGGGGAACTTCGGGTCCATCGACGGCGATCCCGCGGCGGCCATGAGGTACACCGAGGCCCGCCTCTCGGAGATCGCCGGAGAGATGCTCGTCGACATCGAGAAGGATACCGTCGACTTCGTTCCCAACTACGACGACTCTCTAAAAGAGCCCACAGTCCTCCCATCGAAGCTTCCAAACCTCCTCGTCAACGGCTCCACCGGGATCGCCGTGGGGATGGCGACGAGCGTTCCGCCCCACAACCTCACCGAAGTGGCCGGAGCCGTCGCAAAGTTGATCGACGATCCCGACGCCACCCTCGCCGACCTGATGGAGCAGATCCCAGGCCCCGACTTTCCCACCGGCGGCTACATCCTCGGAAGCTCCGGGATCGAGGCGGCCTACGCCACGGGACGGGGGATAATCAAGCTTCGGGCAAAGTCGGTGATCGAGCGGGGGGAGAGGCCGAAGATAGTAGTGACGGAGCTCCCCTACCAGGTGAACAAGGCTAAGGTCGTAGAGACGATAGCCGACCTGATAAAGGCTGACCGGGTCGACGGGATCTCTGACCTCCGGGACGAGTCGGACCGGGAGGGGATCAGGCTTGTCATCGAACTCCGGCCCGGGACCAACCCCGAGGTGGTCTTAAACCAGCTTCACCGGCAGACCCAGCTGGAGACCTCTTATAGCATCATCAACGTCGTCCTCGTCGATGGCCAGCCAGCGACCCTCCCCCTCAAGGATATCCTGGAGCAGTACATAGGCCACCGGTCCGAGGTGATCGAGAGGAGGACCCGCTTCGACCTCGACAGGGCCGAGAAGAGGGCCCACATCCTGGCGGGCCTCACCATCGCCCTAGAG
>CAZHAO010000178.1:0-4352 GCA_964530375.1 uncultured Methanotrichaceae archaeon | reverse complement strand
AAGAAAATTTTGTGGCAAATGCACATACTTCTTTGTACGAATTACTACCCTCTCATCAGCTACAACAGCGCCAACCTAAATTGGACGAGCCTTGGCAGCTGGAAGAATCAAGATATCCACCAGTCCCAGAATTTAGATCGGAGGACAATTTCGTGACGGAGATGGATAGGGCTTCCCAGGAGGCCGATTGATCATTAATCTTCTTGCCGATTTGACTCTCAAGCTTGGTGCTTCATCGAAAAGATTGTTACCTTAAAACAGACCCAAGATGGGTTAAGATTTGATTACAATCTTTTGTACTATAATTAGGGGAGCGAAACCTTTTTCGTGGATGGTGATTTGTCCATAACCGAGTGTGGTACTTGGATCTCAGAGCTGGCGACATAGTAGAACTTCGAAGCCGTCTTTGGCGGGTAGACGCCCTTGACGACAAGATCCTCACTGCAACGAACATCGAGGGTAATGAAATTGCCCAGTGTCGTTTCTTCCTGCCTTTTGAAGCCCCCATAAAGGCGAGCATAAATCCGCCAAACCCCAAAATCCTCGGCGATCCCTCCTCGAACAAGCTCCTCATCCAGGCTTGCCGCTATTCAATGCTCCATGGTGCAGCGCCGCTCCTCAGCCTCCAGAGGAGCAGCGTCATACCCACCAACTACCAGCTTGTACCCGTCGTCATGTCCCTCAAACAGAGCAATAGGGTCAGGATGATGATCGCCGACGACGTCGGTCTCGGAAAGACGATTGAAGCGGGGCTCATTGCCGCTGAGCTTCTGGCACGAAACCTGGCCTCGAGGATCCTCGTGGTCTGCCCAAGAAATCTGAGAGAGCAGTGGCGAGAGGCCCTCGAGTACTTCTTCCACATCGATGCCCGCGTGATATCGTCCTTACACCGCAGAGGGCTTGAACGCCAGCTCCCACCCGGAGCCAGCCCCTGGGAGCATTATCGGTGTCTAGTAGCCTCCATCGACTACGTCAAGAGCGGCGTAGTGAAACACCAGGTCCTTGAGGTCCACTGGGACCTGGTCATCGTCGACGAAGCCCATCTGGCCGCCAAACCCCACCAGAGCGGCGAAAACCAGACCGTCTCGATGGAGAGGCACGACTTCGTCCGGGCGCTCTCGACCAGGGCGAAACACCTCCTCTTCCTTACGGCTACACCCCACAACGGCTATACCGACTCTTACGCGAGCCTGTTAAGGATGCTGGATCCCGCCCTCGTCTCGGGATCGGTCGGCGAACCCTCGATCAACCGGAACGTTGCCATCGATCACATCTGCCAGAGGCGAAGAAAGGACGTCGAGGAATGGTTCAGAGAGCATTCCGATGAGGAGAACCCCTTCCCAGAACGGGTTCAGGACGAGGTGCAGATTGACCTCGTCTTCGACGAGGAGAAGGAAGTTCTTGAGATTCTGGGCAACTACGGGAACAAGATCCTCTCTTCGGCAGAAGGCGGATCTCACAGGGTCCAGACGACGGCCAAATGGACTGTGATGCACCTGCACAAGAGGGCCCTGTCGTCACCTGCAGCCCTTCGTCAGTCGTTGAAGAACCGGAGAGACCGGCTCTATAGAGAGATCGAGAGCCAGGAGACCATAGACCAGTCGACAGTCACGCCCGAGGAGCTGAAGGCCACTGCCCTCGACGAGGATTACGGAGACGAGACCACCGACGAGGGCGCATCTTACAGGGCCGACAGGGCGACCTTCGGGTCGATAGAATCGAAAAAATCCGAGCTGGAAGAACTGGAACGGATAATACCACTCGCTGAAAAGGTGACCCCCGCCAGGGACAGCAAGCTCAGGAAACTGACACGAGATATCCTGAGGACTGCGATCGCAGGTCACCATGGCCCGGCCAAGATAATCATATTCACCCGATACAAGGATACTCTGGACTATCTAGAACGGGAGATCCCTCGCAGACTGCCAGATAACAAGTCCGATATCAAGATAATCGCCGTCTACGGCGACCTCAACGAAGCCCAGAGGAAGGAGCGATTGGAAGAGTTCCAGAAGCTTAATGTGGGCATACTCATAGCAACCGACTGCATCAGCGAGGGGATCAACCTCCAGCACATGGCAAACCAGATGATCCATTACGAGCTTCCCTGGAATCCCAACCGCCTCGAGCAACGAAACGGCAGGATCGACAGGTACGGCCAGAAGGTCCCGACGGTCTATATCCAAACCCTGGTGATGAGCGACACCCTCGACGCCACCATCCTGAAGGTGCTGGTGGAGAAGGCAAGAAATATCAGGAAAGAGTACGGGTTTGCACCGCCCTTCTTCGGTGACGACGCCAACGTCATAGACATCATAAGAGAGATGGGGATCGAGCTTACAAGCGCCCAGAGGACCCTGATCGACTTCGGTGAAGGCGGTCGGGTCGGGGAGGAGATCAACCCCTTCGACGACGAGACGGTCGAGAGGATCAACGCCGAGAGCTTCTACGGTCAGGCTGACGTGGACCTCTCGGAGGTCCGAAGGAGGCTGAAAGATACCGAGACGCTCGTGGGAACTCCTGAGGATTTCCAAAAGTTCGTTCTGGGAGGCCTCAAGAGCCTGGGCTGCATCGTCGAAGGGAATCATGATCTGTACAACACCCTCAGGATCTCCCTTTCAAACAGCCCTCTGGCGGTCCAGGGGGTTAGTGAGGAGATCGCCAAGGCGAGCTTTGATCCCCAGACGGCTCTCAGAAATACCGACATCGTCCAGCTGAACGCCGGCCACCCCCTGGTCCGGAGGGTCATCGAGCTGATACGCCAGTCGGCCTTCGAGGGGATGGGCGCTGGTTACGGCAGGACGGCGGGAGTCGCGACGGCCGAGGTGGACAGGGTCATGCTCCTCTACCACTTTCTGGCACGGTTCACGGTCAACACCAAACCAGCATCGATCATCGAGGAGATAGTTCCCGTGGGCTGCGATCTGGCCGGCGATACGGTCCTATCGGCGGAGGAAGCGGATGCTCTCTGGAAGGCGAAACCCGTGCCCATGCGCCGGACTGAGGAGGAGATTGTGAGGCATTTGGAGCGGGCGATCAACCCTTCAATATTCCAGCCAGCCCTCGACAATCGATTGAGAGAGCGGCTTGTTGACATAAGGCAGGAACGAGCAGACCTGAGGAGGAAGTTCGCCGACAAGGATCTGGTCTGGCTCCAGGGGATCGAGGACGTATCTCTCGCCTCGACTGACCTTCTCTCGGTCAACGTATACTATCCTGCAGCCCCAGGAGGTGCTGGCCGGTGAAAGAAGCTGAGATCGAGGGCATAAAGACCTCTGGCGGGCTGATCTCAGGTCATTTCATCACCCTGATGAAAGAAGAGAGGTGCTCTTTTCCCTTTGCATTGCCGGAAACGTTCGGGCTTCCCTGGGACTCAGAGGGAGGCCGTCTTGATCAGCAGAAGTTCGACCGCCGGGCGTCTCTGGCCTGGGAGGACCTCCGGAAGAGGTGGGACGATTACGGTCACCGGCTTTTGGATATGGACCCAAAAGACGCGAGGGGGAGGTGGACGACTCCCCTTCTTGCGGCGCTGGGGTATGAGCCCGTCGCTTCTCCGAAGCAGATCGAGATAAGCGATCGGCTCAAGTTCAGGTTCTCTCACCGGGGCTGGGTCGCTGAGAGCCCAAAGCCTCCAGTGGTCCACATCGTTCCGCCGAGCCAGGACCTGGAGGAAAGGTCGGCTAGGGGCGAGCCCACTCCTCATGACGCCCTGCAGGCGTATCTGAACGTCCACCAGGACAGGTGGGGTCTTGTGACCAACGGCCGGTTCCTCCGGCTCCTCAGAGACTATCACCACACCTACAACAAAGGGTACGTAGAGTTCGACCTGGAAGCGATCTTCATCACCCGGTCCTATAGCGACTTCCGGGCATTCTACAGGATGGCTCATGCAAGCCGTTTTCTTCCAGCAAAGACCGGCGACTCCTATCTGGAAGAGTACTTTAAGCACAGCCTCGCCGTTGGCGAGAAGGTCGGAGCCGGCCTGAGAGATAACGTCGTCCATGCCATCATCGCCCTGGGAAACGGGTTTCTCGATAGAGAGCTCATCGACGAGCTGAAGGGGAGCGAGGAGTCCTGTCGGGCTTATTACCAGGAGATTCTGAAGGTCATCTATCGGATCATATTCCTCCTATACGCCGAGCAGAAGGGGATGCTCGGAAGCCGGGCTCCGGGCCACGACCTTTACCTGGAGGAGTACAGCGTTGCAGCCCTTCGAGATCGGGCGATGAGGGCGAATCGGCGGGACGACGGCCACTTCGACCACTGGTTGGGGCTATCGAGCACCTTCGAGATGGTGCGGCGGGGCGCTGACGAGCTCGGATCTATCCTTACGACGGGATGCTCTTCGAAGG
>CAZHAO010000177.1:0-4487 GCA_964530375.1 uncultured Methanotrichaceae archaeon | reverse complement strand
GATGACCGGCGCGAACATGCCCCGCTGCTTGCAGCGGGGTGCGCTGTTTGACTTGCCAAATCTTAGAGGAGGAATTCTGGCCCACCCGTTGTGTCCCGACTTCAGGATATTCCAGTTCCGATGATTCGATCGCGACCACTTTTTCCCTTTGAGTAACCTTCAGCGAGGATAAGACATCTTCGAGTCGTCCAATCGGACTCTGCATTAATATTGCTACGACGACGCGATCATTCACCATGCCGAAATAATAATCCAAACTCAAACCGCTTTCTAACGGAAACGATACAATAACCCCCGGATATGGCCTATCTATTTTCTTGGTTAAGACGTTTCCAGCCAATGGTATTCCAAAAACAGTTCCATTATTGGATGTGTCATTCGTAATGTTTGCTACTAGATCATCGAATTTAGATGACATGTTACCTTGAACATCGGCATCAGCTTCAGATAAAAAAACCGCGCCTAATTCTAAATCATTAATTATATCTTCAGAAACATCTTCAAACTTCTGGTTTTCGCCTTTGGCAACAAATATACGCACAAATTCTAATACCGGTATAAAATCTCTGCTATATATTGTTTTTCCATCATTATAACTTATGTTTTCGTGCCCCATTATAATAGGAGTAGGATATCTAAATGTGACCGTGTAATTGCCAAATTCATACTCTTCAGCGCTGCACACTAGCGAAACTAGAATTATGCAGGCTATAATGATCGGCAATTTTTGCATGGATAATTGGTACGGTTACAACAATAAGTGCTTTTCTGCTTAGTAAATCGCGACACTAATCATTCCAAGCGATTTCAAACTACAAAGTTGAACGCTTCGGCACCACCCGCCCCGCCCTCTCCGCGTATATGCGGTACTCCTCGCCGAATTGAACCAGCATCATCTTCTCCTCCTGCGGGATCCGGGCGAAGTATAGGGGTATTGACGCCGCCGGGAAGGCAAGCCCCGCGATCCAGTTCTGGAGGAGGAGAAGCCGGGCGACGGCCCAGAGGAGGTGGGCGGCGCCGAGGGAAGCTGACGGCGGAGATGGAGCGCGACCGATTCCTGGCTGCTTGAAGCGGAGAAGTGATAATCTCTCGTCAGCTCCGTCATGGACCGACGACGCAGCTGGGCTGGTCTTCTGCCGTCGATTGATCGAAAACAGCCTTGAAAAGATGTATATCCCTACAGGTCGCCCTTAATGTTCGAGGTTTTTCCGAATGGCGAAAGCTGAGGTCCGCCCGGCCAAGGCCGGATATGCAGACGAAGACGAGGCCAGGGTTGCGGAGTTTGAAGAGGGCGTAAAGCGGGGAATCGAAGAGTACAAAACCGGCCAGGTGAAGATCTTCGACGACAGAGAAAAATTCGTGCGCCACCTGCGCAGCCTTTGAACTTCGCTTCAACAAGACATTGCGTATAAAAAAGACTCCATATATATTGGCGATATATCGGCTTTAACTCCACTGCGACATCTTTATAAGACATCAGGGCGATTTTATGCCAGATTTTAGAGAGGTGTCGAATATGCCTCCATACGATATCGAGATCAAAAAAGTCCCCGCCATCCGTTGGCCAGCCTCTGGGCGAAGGGCTTACCCTTCAACGTCACCGTCCCGAAGGCCTTCGAGGAGCTGGCGGCCTGGATGACCGAAAAGAAGATCCCTCCCCTATCGGGCTCGCCTATGGGCCTTGCCCTCTACTACGACGATCCCAGCGCCGTCCCGCCCGAGGAAGTGAGGTTCAAGGTGGCGGTGCCAGTTGCAGCCGAGACCCCCGAGGTCGCCGAAGGCGGAGCGGCGGTGGAGGTGTTGCCGGAGGCGGAGGTGGCTTACCTCACCGTCAGGGGCCCTTACACAAACCTTGAAGACGCCTACGGCCAGCTCTTCGGCTGGGTCTTCCAGCATGGATACCAGCCAACGGACGCCGCCCGGGAGGTCTACGTCCGGTGGGGCGGTGGGATGCCGCCGGAGGAGCAGGTGACGGAGATCCAGGTGCCGGTGGGAAGGTAGAGGAAAAAAGGGGGTGTGGTGCTGCGGCGACGATCTGATCGTCTCCCTCTTGAGGGGCTATCCCCGCCACCGCGGCACCACCCGCCCCGTCCGTTCCATATACCGCCGATACTCTTCGCCGAACTGATCGAGCATCATCTCCTCCTCCCGCGGGATCCGGGCGACGTACAAAGGGAGGGACGCCGCCAGAAAGGCGGGGCCCGCGATCGCGTTTTTGAGGAGGAGAAGCTGGGCCACCGCCCAGAGGAGGTGGGCGGCGTACATGGGGTGGCGGACCCGCTCGTAGACGCCGGTGGTCACGAGCTTGTGTCCCTTTTTGATCTGGAGCCCCGGCGAGAAGCTCCCGGCCAGGTCGGCGTGGGACCGCCATAGGAGCACGAGGGCCGCGATGAAGAGGGCGGCTCCGAGGGATCCCGCAACGAGGCTTGCGGTGGGGGGGAGGGAGTAGTCGGCAAAGTCGAGCCTCCTCGTGAAGAGGTAGAGGAAGGGGACGACGATCATGCCCAGGGTGGTGAGAAGCATGAGGGGCCTGTCCAGCCCCCTCTCGCGGTCGTCTGCGATTGATCCCCGATTTCGCCACCAGGAGGGCGTCCTTTTTAGCCAGCGGGCACGGATCAGCGAGGCCGCAATAAATCCTATCAGGTAAACGAGATCGAAGACGTCGTCGAGCATGACAAGCTCGTTTTCCAGGATGGCAAAAATAGGCAACGGTCGTGGAGGAGGCTGAGGCGTCGCTGGCGAAGTTTCATACGCCTCCGACGCTTAATCGAACGATGCTGAAGACGTTGTCGATCTCGTTCGACCAGACGGTGTTTGCCCCCACCTCGACGTTCGGATTTGACTGTTGGAGATACTGATAACTTGTATAAGACGTGTATACCGTATTTCTCCTGAAGATCTCCGAGAGATCGACGGCTTTGTCTGCGGGGAATATTATCTTATCACCACAATTATATATTAAGTGGCGGCCGTAAGAATGGATAGAAGGTATGGTCAAGTCCAAAGCCACCGATCGGTCATCGAGGAGATCTCCGAGTTCATCGCTATAGGCACATATGGAGCTCTCCTGAAAACCGGTGATGGCATAAAAGCCGACAGCGGTAAATGCTAACGAGAGGACCACCAAACCCGTGAGAACGAGCTTCAGCCGCTCCTTCATCCCGTCGGACTGGGCACCGTAGGCGACGGCGACGAAGTACATTACGAAGAAGGGGAGAAAGTCCCACCGCTCTACACACCAGGATTCGTAGATCATGGCGTGGAAAAGCAGCACCAGAAACGTAGGCACGGCGCATAAGGTCTTGAAGTTTGAATTGAAGGATTTGACGAGGAGATAAAGGATCAACAGTGCGAAGACCACCCCAAAGATGGCGGCGAGATGGATGCTGGGGGCGCGATCAGGGTAACGATATAAGAAGGTGGAGATCCGTCCTCGAGATCCGGGAAAGCTGAATACGAAGGTCGAAAGATAGCCAAAATATGCGAGCTGTATCTGGTCGGTGATGCTGACGCCTGATGAAAAATATAGCAGCCCCTCATCGCCATGGAGAAACGACTGGGACGCCGTAAAGAGGGTGAAAAGCCCCTTCAGGGTCCAATCTCTCACAAAGACCAGATAACCATAGACCACAAATAGCGGCGCCAAGAGGGCGACCAGAGCCGAGGCGAAGGTTCTCATCGCGGGGGAGGAGACCGACTCTCTCAACCCCGTCATCAACCCCTCTTCCCCCCTCAAAAAGTCCAACAGGTGCAGCTCCAGAATGATGTACCCAAGAAACATGGGGATGAAGACCTCAGATTGGATGTGAACCAGAATGGCAAAGGACAAGAAAAGCGCCGATAAGATCCAACGCTTTCGTAGAAGAAAGATCGCAAACGGCGTGAGAAGACCGTACATCCAGACGTTCTCCTCGAGGGTCGTCACAAGGAAAGTATAGCCGAAGTTGAAGAGGATAAAAAGGCCCATGAGGAAGGCGAGCGAATCGTCTCCCGTCTCATCGTACGTGAGCCTGTAGGCCCCCAGGACGAATATCAGCATGAAGAGCGCAGTGAAGACCCTCAGCGCGGTGAGGGGCTCAAGACCGAGATAGACTAGGGTGCTGGCCAACATCGACACCAGCACGTGGACGCCGCTTCCTCCTGGAGAGAAGCTGGGACCAGCATCCTTCAACCCCATGGCATAATCAAAGACGTCCCAATCGTAGAAGTAATTTAAGTTCGCAAAGAATATAATATAAACCGCGCTGATGATGGCTAGAATTATCAAGAGGCTAAATCTCTTATCGCCCAACTTTTCGGCGTGAACAGGTCTCGAGGGCGGCTTCACCTCTCTCCGTCGTTTGGCCATCTATTGGAACTCCTTTCGACGCCGTTGGCGCTATTAGCTTATAAAATATCCGTTTCAGCGGGTCGGATTTGGCGTTTTGCAGCGCGAAAGTCAAACAGCGCACCCCGCTGCAAGCAGCGGGGCATGTTCGCGCCGGTCA
>CAZHAO010000176.1:0-4499 GCA_964530375.1 uncultured Methanotrichaceae archaeon | reverse complement strand
TCCCAGTACGAGCCCTTCCTCCTCACCGGCCTTGAGGCGGGAAGGGAGGGGACCCCCAGCATCGTCAGCCGGGCCTGCGGCTTCAGCGACGCCCTGAAGAAGGTGGAACGGCTGGTGACGGGCCTCGGGGGGGTCGTCGTCGTCGACAACATCGACGCCGCCCACCAGGAGATGATCCTCGATTACGCCCTGGCCCTCGACTACTTCACCTGGACGTACCTCGAAGACCAGGTTAAGTACCGGCTCCTCTGCGAGGAGTCCTTCGCCCTGGCGAAGCTGATGAACTGGACCGAGCCGGTCCTGGAATACTACAAGAACCTCATGGTCAGCTCGGAGCTGGACAAGTGCCTCCCTCCGGCGATCAGAGGTTTTGACGAAGGTGGCGAATGATGAAGATAGCTTACTTCAGCCTGGAGTTCCCTCCACGGGTCTTCGGGGGTCTCGGCGTCTACGCCGACTCCATATCGAGAGAGCTCGCAGCCCTCGGCCAGAACATCTCCGTCTTCACCCTGGGCGACGGCATTTTTAAGAAGAGACAGACGAGAAGCGGGATCTCCGTCTTTCGGGAGACGGCCCTGCCCATGAGAGACGGCTGGGAGCCCTTCCTCTCCGCCCGAACCCGTGCCTGGGGCGAAGGGCTGGCTTTCTTATTCGACCTCATGAGCTACAATCAGATTTCAGCGGCATCTTTGAGGGATAACGGCCCCTTCGACCTCGTCGTCGCCCATGACTGGCTGGGGCTGCCGGGAGCGATGGCGGCGAAGAGGAGCGAAGACACGCCCCTCATCTACCACGTCCACAGCCTGGAGGTGGGGAGAGAGACCGCCCCAAACCCGCAGATCGTGGACCTGGAGGTGAGGGGTGGTACCCTCGCCGACTGCGTCATCACCGTCTCTTTGGCCATGAGAGAGCAGCTGGCGAGGCTGGGCATCCCCAAGGATAAGATCGAGGTCTGCTACCACGGCGTCGAGACGGACGTCTTCATCCCCTCGGCGGCGAAGCCGAAGAAGATCGAGGAGCTCCGGGAGAGGTACGGCATAAAGGACGGGGACGAGGTGATCCTCTTCGTCGGGAGGCTCGAGCCGGTCAAGGGAGTGATTCAGCTTCTGGAGGCGATGCCGCATGTCCTGGCGGAGCATCCGCGGGCGAAGCTCCTCGTCGTCGGGAAGGGAACCCTCGAAGATCGGGTGAGGTCCATGGCAGAGCCCCTCGGAGGGTCGGTGAAGGTCGTATCCGACTTTCTGGACCGAGAGGCGAAGATCCACCACTACGCCCTCGCCGACCTCTGCGTCTTTCCAAGCCTCTACGAGCCCTTCGGGATCGTGGGGGTCGAGGCAGCCGCCATGGAGAGGCCGGCGGTAGTCGGCGCCAGCGGCGTCTCGGGGCTCCGGGAGATCGTAGACAACCCCTCATCGGAGCGGCCCACCGGGGTTCACGTCAACCCCAACGACCCCGGCGACATCGCCTGGGGCATAAACCTCGTCCTGGCGGATCCCGAAAGGATGAGGGAGTGGGGCAAGAACGGAAGGGCCAAGTGCCTGGACTTATTCAACTGGCCAAGGGCGGCAAAAGAGACCCTGGAGATTTACGAGAGGGTGATCTCATCCCGGAGATGAGGCGCCACTACTTCCTACCCGAGTACTCCATCATCGCCTCCGAGAGGGGAAAGAGGCCTTCCGACTTCCGCCACGGCGGGACCGGGGAGCCGTCTGATCCCAAAACCTGCCCCTTCTGCCCCGGAAACGAGGATCTTACCCCGCCAGCGGTCGCCGTCTACACCGACGACGGCGTCTTTGCCGACGGGGAGGAGAGGATCAAGAACTGGTGGGCCCGGTCCTTTCTCAACCTCTACCCGGCCATGGCCGAAAAACCAAAGCCGCCCACGAAAGAGTGGGTGGCTGACTTCGCCCGGGGCTTTCACGAGGTGATCGTCGAGTCCCCGGACCACGAGGGCGATCCATCCCGGTTCAGCGGGCGAGACCTCGAGAGGCTCGTCTCCGTCTACAGAGATCGGTACCTCCACTACATCTCCCAGGACGGGGTCTTGTACCTCTCGATCTTCAAGAACTGGGGCCGGGTGGCGGGAGCCTCCCTCAGCCACACCCACAGCCAGCTCGTCGCCCTGCCCATCGTCCCCCCAGTCTTGAAGAGGGAGATGGACGCCATAACCTCTGCGCCCCGATGCCCCTACTGCAGCCTCGTCGAGAGGGAGGCGGCCTCTTATCGGCTGATCTTTGAGAACGACCGGTTCGTCCTCATAGCCCCCTTCTGCTCCGAGGTGCCGTACGAGACCTGGATCCTTCCGAAGAAGCACGTCCCGGACCTTGGTCTCGATCCTGCCGATTTACGGGAGCTGGCCCAGGTTCTCGGCGAGGCTCTCGGGAGGCTCGACCGGCTCCTCGGCAGCCCGCCCTACAACTATTCGATCCGCCAGCTCCCCGACCGCCGCTACCACCTTAACATCAGGATCCAGCCTGCGATATCGACGATGGCGGGCTTTGAGAAGAACACGGGGATCTTCATCAACACAGTGCCGCCCGAGGATGCCGCCCGACAGCTCCGGGAGGTCTGACCCCCTTTCTCGATCCAGC
This sequence comes from uncultured Methanotrichaceae archaeon, assembly GCA_964530375.1. Taxonomy (GTDB): domain Archaea; phylum Halobacteriota; class Methanosarcinia; order Methanotrichales; family Methanotrichaceae; genus Methanocrinis. The sequence continues at coordinate 1,908 of CAZHAO010000176.1, read as the reverse complement.
TGAGAACCCTGATATCCTCACCCCGCGTTAGCCGGTGAGATATCTTTCGACATATTGATATCCTAAAAAAACATTTATGTTGGTGGTGTTCTAAATGAAGACTGTCTCTGTAACGCTCTTATTTGGATTGTTGTTCCTTCTCGCGGGATGCGTAGAGCCTCCCGAGGAGCAAATAATTTCAGAGAAGGTGGCCTCTGAAGAGTGGCTGGCCGACGGTGTGGTGGGAGAGAACGAATACTCCCGGACGATGGTGGTGGCGGCCCCCGCTCGACCGGGCTATTCAGGGGGGGAGATGGAGATATCCTGGAGGAACGACGATGAACATCTCTTCATGGCCCTGAGGGGCGAGACCTCCGGCTGGCTTTCGATAGGCTTCGATCCCCTGGAGTGGATGAAGGATGCCGACATGATATGGGGGACGGTGGAAGACGGCGAGGCGATCGTCCTGGACGAGTACTCCTCCGGCAACTACGGGCCCCACGAAGACGACGCCTTCTTCGGCGGCAGCTACGACATCCTGGAATCGGGAGGCTCGGAGGCAGATGGCGGCACCGTCGTCGAGTTCAAGAGGAGGCTCGACACCGGCGACGAGTATGACGAGGCCCTGGCGCCGGGCGAGAGCGTTTCGATCATCTGGGCCATGGCCGATTCGAAGTCGCGATCGATGAAGCACAACGTCGCCTACGGCGAGGCGATCCTCGTCTTGACGTCCGAGAACGAGACGGTCAGAGAGCGGATCTCGGGGACGGCAGCGGCCACCCTCAGCCCGAGAGAGGAGGAGGGGGTCCTCTTCATCTGGGAGGAGGAGAAGGTGGCTCGAGATCTCTATGCCGAACTTTACCGGGAGACTGAGGATAGCATCTTCATGGATCTGGCGAGATCTGAGCAGAGCCACATGGACCGGGCAAAGGCCCTCATCGACAAGTACGATCTGAAGCTTCCCGTCGAGGAGGACGAGCATGGAGCCTTCAGCAACGAGACTCTTGCCAGCCTTTACAGCGATCTTCTCGCCCAGGGAACGCGGTCCACGGAGGATGCCCTCAAGGTGGCGGCCACCTTCGAGGAGATCAGCATAGTGGATCTGGAAAAGGAGCTTGGGGTGGCCGATAACGAGGACGTGAGGGTGGTATTCCAGGGGCTCTTGGCCGGCTCACGAAAGCACCTCCGGTCTTACGTGAGGGACCTGGAGGATATGAATATAGACTACACGCCCCAGTATATGACCCAGAAGGAGTTCGATGAGGTGGTGAAGGACTGATCCATTCAATTTTTTAATTCTATATAATTTAAAAATAATAAAGCTTTCTGCATCTTTGATCGAGAAATCGGTCCAGAAAACCTTTATATATAGACGAAAAGAATATGGATAGTGTTTCTGTTCTGGAGGTGAGGCAAAAATGGCCGACGAAGCGTACAAAAAGGCGTTTAGAACAGCCATGCAGGCGCGGATGAAGAAGCTGTTCATGACACACCTAGTGATCTACCTGGTGATAAACATCGTGTGGCTGGCGATAAACTACATGATGATAATGCCCGCCAACCCTGGCCTGCCCATCTGGCAGCCCTGGTATTCGCCCATCGGCTGGGGTATATGCCTAGTCATTCATTACATGACTTACGTCAGCGGCGGGGAGAAGCTGATCATGGAGGTGGAGGCTGAGGCGGAGCGTTAGCCTCATTCATCCTCGCCTTTGACCGATCGCGGCGGAAGAGTTCCCGCTTCCGGGAGGCGGGTTCATAACCTCGCCTATTTTCTCTTTTTAGCACCTGTCGATCCCGGATTTGAGAGCAGATTTGGTCATAAAATTTAATGGGATACGACCCCTATTAAAGGAAAGGAGGAAGAAAATATGGAGCAAGAGGCAAGACAGGGGATCCCCCTCCTGGGGGATAAGGTTCCTGAGATGA
>CAZHAO010000175.1:0-4515 GCA_964530375.1 uncultured Methanotrichaceae archaeon | reverse complement strand
ATGAACATCGCGAACATGCCCCGCTGCTTGCAGCGGGGTGCGATGTTTGACTAAATGTTATTCTTTCGAGATAAAGTCTGGTATCTTTTGTCATAGTTTTATTATTTTCTCTCATATATTTCTTCTCGGCTCCCCTTGCGATTCCCCTGTCATTTCAGTAATCACTTTAGTATCATACTTACTTAATTGTATTTATGTTTTTACTTGTATGTTAGAATTTCGACCTAATAACAATATAGCATCCGTTGGTTTGCCGTAACTTCTTAGACGAGTATTTGCAGCGCCTCCAAAGAGGTTAAATAAATCCGCCACTAAGGCTCGACCAGGTGCATTATAATGTCATTTGAGATCGAGAACATTCACGCTCGCGAGATCCTCGACTCGCGAGGAAACCCCACCGTTGAGGTAGACGTCTGGACCTGCTGCGGCTTCGGCCGGGCCGCCGTCCCCTCGGGCGCCTCGACGGGGACCCACGAGGCCCTGGAGCTTCGAGACGGCGACGACCGGTACGGCGGCAAAGGCGTCCTCAAGGCGGTAAAGAACGTCAACGAGATCATCGGGCCGAAGCTGATCGAGTCCGGGATACCGGCCATCGAGCAGCGGGCCGTCGACAACTTCATGCGGGAGCTTGATGGGACCCCCCTCAAGTCGAACCTCGGCGCGAACGTGATCCTCGGGGTCTCCCTGGCTGTCGCCAAGGCCGCCGCCGACGAGCTGGCGCTGCCGCTATATCGGTACCTGGGCGGCGTCAACACGACGACCCTGCCCGTTCCGTCCCTTAACGTCCTCAACGGCGGCCAGCATGCCGGTAATGACCTCGCGATCCAGGAGTTCATGATCCTCCCCAAGGGCGCAAGCTGCTTCTCCGAGGGCCTGCGGACGGCGGCCGAGACCTACCACTCCTTGGGCAAGATACTCCGGGGGAGGTACGGCGTCGGGGCCACCAACGTCGGCTACGAGGGGGGCTACGCCCCGCCCCTGAACAAGACCTGCGACGCCCTCGACTCCCTGATGTCCGCCCTCGACGCCACCGGCTACGAGGGAGAGATCGGGATCGGCATGGACGCCGCCGCCTCCAGCTTCTTTGAGAGCGGGACCTACGCCATCGATGGCAAGAAGCTCTCCGGCGGCGAGATGATCGACTTCTATGCGGACCTGGTGGCCACTTATCCCATAATCCTCATCGAGGACCCCTTCGAGGAGGATGGATACGAGGACTTCGCGGCCCTGACCGCCCGGCTCCCGAATACGATCATCGTCGGCGACGACATCTACGTCACCAACGTCCAGAGGCTCGCCAAGGGGATCAAGATGAAAGCGACAAACGCCCTCCTCCTCAAGCTCAACCAGATCGGGACCGTCTCCGAGGCCTTCGACGCCGCCAGGATGGCCTTCAGAAGCGGCTTCAAGGTGATGGCGAGCCACAGATCCGCCGAGACCGAGGACTCCGCCCTCGCCGATGTGACGGTGGCCCTCGGCGCCGAGATGCTCAAGACCGGAGCCCCCGCCCGGAGCGAGAGGAACGCCAAGTACAACCAGCTCCTGCGGATCGAGGAGGAGCTCGGGTCCGCCGCGAGCTACGCCAAGATCTAACTGGGCTTGGCTCCAGGCTCGAAAGGTCTATAATCGAGGGGTGCCAACGGCCGGTCCATGGAGTACTCGTTCAAGAGGGGCTTCGGCCCCGAGCTTGAGAGGATCAGATCGGCCCTGGAGGAGGAGTTTCCCACCGAGGTCCGAGAGGAGGGTGGGAGGCTCCTTCTCAGCTACGGCGCCCTCAAGTCCATCGAGGTCCGGGTCGAGGGAAAGAAGCTCGTCGTCACCACCGAGTCGTCGGACGAGGCCGGCGACGATCTGATCCGCGACACCAACAAGAGGTACAGGAACTTCCTGGAGAAGGCCACCGGCTACACCGCCAAGCAGAGGCTCCAGCAGGCGAAGAAGGAAGTGAGCAAAGGCTGAGCCGGGTCTTTTTCGCCCTTCGCATTCTCCTTTCGCATTCCTGCCTGTGCATTCTGCCTTCTCTTACTGCTTTCTCTTTCTGCTTTCGGATTCCTGCCTTCGACCAGCAGCCGCTCCTCTGCCTCCGCCTTCATCGGTCCACCTTCAGCGGGCCATGATCTCTTCTTCTTGCCGGAGATCCTATCCGGGCAGCCCCTCTTTCGTCAAGCCTTACGCCCCCTCTAGCAGACCCGGAGCCTTCCGGCCACGAAATCCTCCACCAGGTCTCCGGCCCCCTCCAAATGCCGGTCGAGGACCGCCTCGATCCTCCTCTCGGCGCCGCCGTCGGGGGGATTCTCGCCCCTGATCTCCACCGCCTTCAGGAGGGGCTCGGCAAGGGGCGCTCCGATCCTGCTCACCAGGGTGACGTAAGCCTCCTCGACGCCGTCGATATCGGCGATCTCCTCGGCGGCCCTTTGGGCCACGACGTTGTAGATCTTGCCGACGTGGTTTACGGGATTTTTTCCCGCGATCGCCTCGATGGACATCGGCCGCATGGGGGTGATGAGCCCGCTCCCCCGGTTCCCCCGGCCTGTGGCACCGTCGTCCCCCATCTCGATCGAGGATCCAGTCAGGGTGAGGAATATGTCCTTTTCGCCATCGGCGGCGTTGACGGCGACCTGTGCGTCGACGGCTCCGAGGATTGTCTCGCGAACCTTCTCCTTCACCTCCAGATAGTCCTCCATGGAGGATACGAACCTGGAGACGATCGCCGCCGCCGCCACGAGGCTCAGCCCGTCGCCGATCCGGACCGCCATCACCTTTGTGTCCTCCCCGACGCCCTTGACCTTTCTGATCCTCTCCTCGAGATCCAGGACCAGAGCTTCCGTTGTGTTCAGGGGCGCAAACCCCACGCCGATCGAGGTGTCGTTCGCCCCCCTCTTCATGAGGCTTCGAAGCTCCGGCGACCCCTCCTTCACCCTGGAGTCGACCCTGTGCTCTTCGAGGTTCTTGACCGATTTTTTGAGATGAGCCGAGGCGACCCTCTCTATAAGAGAGTCCAGATCCTCGCCCTCGGGCGCCGTCGCCCTCCCGCCGACGATCACCGTCGGCGGCTCCAGGACCCGGCCGCCGCCGAACGAAACCTCAGTCCTCCCGGCGGTTATCAGGACCTTGTCGACGTTGTGGTGGAGGATCTCGCCGAACTCCTCAAGGTAGAACCGGGAAAGCTCCGTCGAGATCGCCTCGGATATCCCGTCCGCCAGGGTATCGGGGTGGCCCAATCCCTTCCGCTCCACCACCTCGAAGGGAAGGGGCCTGTACTTCATAAACTCGATCATAAAAACACCCAATATTTGAATGATCTCCGAATTAATATTTTGATCGGTTAAGATGAAAGATGCGGTCGATAAGTACGCTAATCGACGTTACAATCTTTGACAAACGTCGATCAAACTTATCTCATAATTATGATATCGCTGGGATTAATAAAAGCAAATTCATCAGCGAACTGAGGCGACATGGGCATTGGAGATTTATAATACTCGACCTATTCCTGAGGGTGTAATTTATATTCATGGAAGGGCAATCGATGGATCACATGACTGAGTCAACAATAACGCCAGATCAGGAGTCGATTCAGAAATTACACTTAAAGAGGATCACAGCTCTGGAGAACGAGAACAAAAGCCTGAGCGAGGAGATAGAGACCCTCAGGATGGAGAAAGAGGACACCAGAGCCAAGCTCGTTGAGACCCTCATATCCAACAAGAAGTACATGCGGGAAGAGGAGAGGCTGAAGAAGGAGAACGCCCTTCTCCGGAGGATGCCCCTCTTTTTGGCGACGGTGGTGGAGATGGGAGAGGACTACGTCCTCCTCCGACAGCACGGAAACAACCAGGAGTTCATAACCACCACCTCGCCGGAGATGATGGAGAAGCTGGAGCCGAATACGAGAGTCGCGATCAACAACTCCCTCACGATCGTGAGGGTGATGGACAAGTCCGTCGACGTCAGGGCCAAGACGATGGAGCTGATAGAGGCTCCCGACGTCTCTTACGACCAGGTGGGCGGGCTTGAGGACCAGATCAGGGAGGTGAGCGAGACCGTCGAGCTCCCCCTCACCCATCCCGAGCTCTTCGCCGAGATTGGAGTGGAGCCGCCCAAGGGCGTCCTCCTCTTCGGACCCCCGGGCACCGGCAAAACCCTCATCGCCAAGGCGGTGGCCCACCACTCCAAAGCCACATTCATCCACATGTCGGGAAGCGAGCTCGTCCACAAGTTCATCGGCGAGGGCGCCCAGCTCGTGAGAGACATATTCCAGATGGCGAGGGACAAGGCCCCGGCCATCGTCTTCATCGACGAGATAGACTCCGTCGGGTCCATCAGGACCCACGACGGGACGACGGGGAGCGCCGAGGTTAACAGGACGATGATGCAGCTTCTGGCCGAGCTGGACGGCTTCAGGGCGAGGGGCGACGTCAAGGTCATCGCCGCCACCAACAGGATAGACATCCTGGACCCGGCCCTCCTCCGGCCCGGCAGGTTCGACCGGATCATAGAGATCCCCATGCCGAA
>CAZHAO010000174.1:0-4539 GCA_964530375.1 uncultured Methanotrichaceae archaeon | reverse complement strand
GCTCCAAAAGGTGCTCGATCTCGTGCTTGCTCAGCTCGTGCGACCCGTGCTCGTGCTTATGCAACCCGTGCACATGCTCGTGCGATTCGTCGTGCTCGTGCAATTTGAACGCCTCCTGATGATGCCGCGACCGCGAACCGGGCCGCTGACCTATCCCGACCAGACTCTCGACCGCGCCAGGATACGATTTCTGTTGGTCGTTTTATGGATTAATAACTTCTGCTTATCATGTAATCGGCCAGCTCCAGCAGCAGGGCCTTTGCCTCCGAGGCCGGGAGGACCGCCAGGGCCTCCTTTCCTTCACTGACCAGGCTCACGGCCTTCTTCCGGGCGTAGTCGATGGACCCGCTGGCTTTGAGGGTTTTTAGGGCCGCCTCGATCTCCTGGCTGGATGCGTTCTTCTTGCCGAAGATCTCGACTTCGGCGCCGCTGGCCGATGCGTGGATCATGATCAGGGTCTTCTTCCCCTCGGCGAGATCCCCGCCCCTGGGCTTTCCCAGAACCTTTGCGGGAGCGGTGAGGTCCAGAACGTCGTCCTGGATCTGGAAGGCCATCCCAACAAGGCGGCCGAACCTCTCCAGCCCTTCTGCCTGGTGGTCTGGGGCGCCGCTGAGTCGAGCTCCCATCCAGGCCGCTGCCCCGTAGAGAACCCCGGTCTTCTTCTCGATCATCTCCAGGTACTCGAACTCTGTGACCCGGTCCCTCCTCTCAAACTCCATGTCCAGCCACTGCCCCTCGCAGATGGCGGCACAGGTCCGAGCCAGCATAGCCACCGATGCCACCATCTCCTCGGGCCTGGGAACATCGGCCGCCGTCAGGATCTCGAAGGCCTTGGAGTAGAGGGTATCCCCGGCCAGGATGGCGCTGGCCTCGTCCCACTTGACGTGGACCGCGGGCCTCCCCCGCCGGGTCTCGGCGTTGTCCATGATGTCGTCGTGGATCAGGGTGAAGTTGTGGACCAGCTCGATGGAGACTGCGGCGGGGACGACGGCTCCGGGGTCGCCGCCGACGGCCTCCGCGGCCAAGAGGAGCATGCTCGGCCGGAGCCTCTTTCCCCCGGCGTCCACGAGATGCCTTCCGGCGGCGTAAAGCTCCTCCGGATGGACGACGGGCAACAGCTCCTCTATCGCACCGGATATCATCCCCGCCCGCGCCCTCAGCTCATCGTCAAGGATCACCATTTTCGTCGCGCCTCCTCCTCCATTTCCTCCTCGTTCATCCTTCCCTCTTCCTCCATCCCGTCCTTCAGGGGAGGACCAGCTCCTGGCCGTTCCTCATGATGTGGAAGGTGTAGCCCAGCTCGTAGCCCGTATCCTCGGCCATGGCGAGGTACTTTCCGTGAGTCTCGAAGGTCCCGTGGCTGGGGATGACGTGCTCGGGGTTTATCATCCTCAAAAGCTCCCAGTGATCCTCGACGCAGGCGTGGCCCGAGACGTGGACGTTGTCGTAAACCCTCGCCCCCCTCATCTTCAGCTTCGTCTCCACGATGTGGCGGCTGGACCTGTTGAGGGGCTGAGGTATGATCCCGGCGCTGAAGATCACCTTGTCTCCGGACTCGAGCTGGTAGTCGGTCTCGCCGCTGGCGACGCGGCTCAGGACCGCCCCCGGCTCCCCCTGGTGGCCGGTCATGATGGGGAGGTACTTCTCCTTCCCCTCCTGCATCATCCTCTTGAAGAACTTGTCGACGCTCTTCCTCCGTCCGTAGACGGCGAGGTCGTCGGACTTGGGGGCGTACCCCGTCCTCTTCGCCGTCCCCCAGTACTTCTCCATCGACCTGCCCAAAAGGACCGGCTTTCTCCCCATCTCGTGGGCTGCCTCGATGATCGCCCTGATCCGGGCGATGTGGGAGGAGAAGGTGGTCAGAAGAACCCCCGACTTCGTCTCCTCCGTCCCCATCAGAACGTCCCAGACCAGGTCTTTTGCGATCTGCTCCGAAGGGGTCTTCCCCGAGACCCCGGCGTTCGTAGTCTCGGTGATGAGGGCCAAAACCCCCTCAGACTCGAGCCTCTTCAGCCGTGCGAAGTCCGGGGGCTGGCCCAGGGTGGGGCTCCGGTCCATCTTGAAGTCGTTGGCGTATAGGATCACCCCCCTCGGGGTGTGGATGGCGGCGAAGACGCAGTCGACTATGCTGTGCTGAACCCTGATGAACTCCAGCTCGATGTCGGGGGCTATCTCTCTCGACTTGCCGGCGTTCATGACTACCACCTCGTTCTTCGTCCCCTGGAGCTTCTCGGCCTCGATCTCCTGCTGGATCAGGTCTGCGGTGAAAGGGGTCCCGATGATCGGCGCCCTGTACTTGTGGGCCAGCTTCGATATCGCCCCGATGTGGTCGAGGTGGCCGTGGGTGCAGGCTATCGCCCTCACCCTCCCGTCCACGTCCTTCATGACGCTGTCGTTGGGGATCGCCCCCATGGATATCAGCTCGGAGGGGCGGAGCCTCTCCACGTCCGTATCCTCGTGTATCTGAACCCTGTCCAACCGAAGGCCCATGTCCATTACTAATATGTCATGACCGATCCTGATGGCGGTCATGTTCCTTCCTATCTCTTCGTAGCCTCCGATCGCTACAATTCCAATCTCATTCATCTCGACAACTCTCTGTAAATGGAAAACTTTCTCGCGTCAAACCCTCTCTGCTCCAGGATCTCCCTCGTCCTCCCCAAGACGATGATCGGCGCAGACCGAAGGTCTGAGACGTTCTTCGAGGCGGAGAGAAACATCGCCGTCCTAAAGGCCCTCTCGTAAACCCGAAGGGCATCCGCCACCTCTGGTGCTCCTTTCGTCGCCGGAGCCAGGAACGGCAGGGCCGCCCCGGCGAGGCTCGCCCCCAGGGCGATGCTCTTTGCCACGTCGATCCCGCTTCGAACCCCTCCGGAGGATATCACCTCGGCCCCCGAAGAGGCGCACTCCACGATGCTCACCGGCGTTCTTACCCCCCAGTCCCAGAAGAGCCGTCCCATCCTCGCAGAATCGCCGTCGCCCCGCTCCTCCGCCCGATAAGCCTCAACCCCGGACCAGCTCGTCCCGCCATGGCCCCCAGCGTCGATGATCTTCACCCCCGCCTCCACGAGGGCCCGGGCATCTTCTCCGGATATCCCGGCCCCCGTCTCCTTGGCGATGATGGGAACCTTCCCCTCGGCGGCGGACCTGATCGCCTCGATGGCGCCCCGGCCCTCGGTCTCCCCCTCCGGCTGGACGCTCTCCTGGAGGAAGTTGAGGTGGACGGCTATGGCGTCGGCGTCTATCATCTCCGCCAGCCGGTCGATCACCTCGGGCCCCTCCCTCTTGAGCTGGACCGCCCCGATGTTCCCGATTATCGGGATTGCAGGCGCCGCATCCCTCACCGCCGAGAAGGTATCCTCCACCTCGGGGCGTTCGAGGGCCGCCCTCTGGGACCCGACCCCCATCGCCACCCCAGCCTCCTGGGCTGCGAGAGCCAGGTTAACGTTGATCTCCTTCGTATCGGGGTGGCCTCCCGTCATCCCAGCGATCATAAAGGGAAAGGAGAGATCCTTTCCCAGAAATCGGCAGCTTGTGTCGACCTCTTCGGCGTCGATCCCCGGCAGAGCTCGATGGACGAAGACCAGGTCGTCGAAGGGCCTGCCCCTCCCCTCAACCTCCTTTTCAAGACAGATCCTGATGTGGTCGAGCTTTCGTTTGCCTGTGGTCACGTCTTCCCCTCCACCAGGGTTCCAATCCTCTCGCCCGCGAGAACCCTCTCGATCATGCCTTTCTTTTTGGCGTTGAATATCGTGGACAGAACGCCCTCGTCGGCGAGGTCCAGAAGCTCTTCGAGCTTTCCCCTCATGCCGCCGGTGACGTCCACCCCCGCCGACGGACCCAGCTCCGACCCGATCCGAGAGAGGTCCTCTCGCCTCACCTCGGCAAGAACCTCCCCTCGAAAGATCACCCCGTCGACGGCCGTTCCCAGGGCCACGATCTCTGGCCCGAGGGCCCGTGCCAGATGGGATACCAGCTGGTCGCCGGAGACTATCCCAGCCCCCCTCGTCCTGTCCATGGCGACGTCTCCGTGGAGGACCGGGACGAGCCCCCTCTTCACCATCTCGACGACCGGTTCGCTCTCCACGACTTCTATCCTCCCATCCCTGAGGATGGTGCAGCTCGAAGGATGGACGGGGACGGGGCTCGACCCGGCCCTTCTCAGGCTCTCGACGACGAGATCGTTCAGCCTGACCACAGACCTGTGGGTCTCTAAGACCCCCTCTCCGCTGAACCTCTCGGCCAGGTTGTACTCTTTCGCGTGGAAGTGGCCGAAGGAGCCGGCTCCGTGGACGAGGATCAGGCCGGAGTCGTGGGTTGCGATCTCGGCGGCGATCCGGTCGATCTCTTCGATCTTTGCCGACTCGATGCGCGTCTTGTCGGTGAGGACGCTCCCGCCGATCTTGAGAATCTTCATCTCGGTCATCTCTCGTCCGCCGGTCCTTCGAGCCTCAGCCCCTCGCCTCCCGTCGCCACGGAGAAGGGCTCTCCCCTCGCCTGGGCGATGGCGGTCATCACCTTCAGAACGTTCTCTGGACC
>CAZHAO010000173.1:0-4543 GCA_964530375.1 uncultured Methanotrichaceae archaeon | reverse complement strand
GCATCAGCATCGTCTTATCGAGCTTGTGCTGGTGGTACTCCGACGCCAACAGGGCGGCCCGGAAGTGGTCCAGGAGCCGGTCGAGGTTCTCGGGGCTCGCCAGGGCGAGATCGCCGGGCTCCACCGAGGATAGCTCGTAAAAGAGGACGGCTGCGGCGTGAGAGAGGTTCATTATCGGATACTCGCTGGCAGTGGGTATCGAGACGACGATGTCGCAGGCCGCCAGCTCATCGCAGGAGAGGCCGTCGTCCTCCCTCCCCAAAAGGAGCGCCACCTCCCCCGCCGTCCCACCGAGCCTCTCGGCCAATTCCTTTGGGGAAAGGCTCGGAACCCTCAGGTGGCGGTCGGTGCTGTTGCCCCTGACCCCCGTCGTCCCCACGACCAGGTTTGCGCCCGCCACCGCCTCTTCAATGGAGTCGACCACCCTTGCCCCCTCGATCAGGTCCCGCGCGTGGGAGGCCATGGCGAGGCCGAAGTCTTCGATCTTGCAGGGGCGGACCAATACGAGGTCGCAGAACCCGAAGTTCTTCATCGCCCTCGCCACGGAGCCGACGTTCCCCTCGTAGATCGGCTCCACCAGGACGACCAAAAGCCTCATACCCTCATCCCTTGGAGACTCCCATGGGCACGACCCTCGCCACCTTCCTCGCTATGTCGAGGTGGTGGACGACGTCGACGACCTCATCGCTCGGCTTGTAGACCTCGGGAGCCTCCTCGGCGAGCATCTTCGGGGAGGTCGCCATCACCTTGATCCCGCGCCTGGTCAGTTCGTCCTTCACCTCGGTCCCGGCGTAGGTCTTCTTCGCCTGGGTCCTGGACATTATCCTCCCGGCGCCGTGGCAGGCGCTCCCGAAGGTGAGCCTCATCGCCCCCTCGCTGCCGCAGAGGACGTAAGATGGGGTGCCCATGCTGCCGGGTATGAGTACCGGCTGGCCCACCTCCCTGTACGCGGCCGGGATCTCGGGCCTCCCGGGACCGAAGGCCCTCGTCGCCCCCTTCCGGTGGACGTAGAGCCTCTCCTTCGAGCCGTCGACGGAGTGCTCCTCCACCTTGGCGACGTTGTGGGCAACGTCGTAGACTAGGTCGAGTTCTGCGTTGTCGAAGTACCTCTCGAAGACCTCCCTCGTCCAGGCGGAGATGATCTGGCGGTTGGCCCAGGCGTAGTTGGCGGCCGCCGCCATGGCGCCGAAGTAGTTCTCTGCCTCCGGCGTCCCCAGAGGCGCGCAGGCGAGCTGCTTATCCGGAAGCTCCATCCCGTACTTCTTGACCGCTCCGCTCAGAACCTGCAGATGATCTGTGCAGATCTGGTGGCCCGCCCCCCTCGACCCGCAGTGGATCATGACGGTGACCTGCCCCTCGAAGATGCCGAACTGCTCTGCCAGACGCTCATCGAAGATCCTGTCGACCCTCTGGATCTCTAGGAAGTGGTTTCCGCTCCCGAGGGTCCCCAGCTGGGGCCTCCCCCTCTTCCTCGCCTTGAGGCTGATGTGGTCCGTCTCTGCGCCCTCAAGCCTGCCGTTCTCCTCGCAGTGCTCCAGGTCCTCCGGGACGCCGAAGCCCGCCTCCACCGCCCAGGCCGCCCCCCGGGTGAATGCCTCGTCGAGCTCGTGCTCTGAGACCCGGAGCCTCCCCTTGGCTCCGACCCCGGAGGGGACGGCGGTGAAGAGGTCCTCGACGAGGTTTGATATCATCGGGGCCACGTCGTCTGCCCGAAGGTCGGTTCTGAGCATCCGCACGCCGCAGTTTATGTCGAAACCGACCCCACCGGGGCTTATGACCCCCCCATCCTCCCGGAAGGCAGCGACGCCGCCGATGGGAAATCCGTAGCCGAGATGGGCGTCGGGCATCGCCATGGAGTAGTTCACTATGCCGGGGAGGGTGGCGACGTTAGCCACCTGGTCGATAGTCCCCGGCTCCACCTGCTCGAGGAGCTTCTCGGAGATGAAGATCCTTCCCGGCACGCGCATCCCCTTCTGGTGGCCCATCGGCACCTCAAAGATGTAATCATCTACCTTCTTCAGCATGGGATCACCTCAAACGTCTAAGACCACCTGAGCGGTCCAGATCTCCTCTCCCCCTTCCCTTTCCTCTTTTCTGATCTCGAACTGGTGAAGGGTGACCGCCTTCACCTCCGTCTCGAAGAGGTGCCTTTCAGGGTCCACCCTCTCCCCCCCGATCCGGCCGGAAAGCCGCCAACCATCTTCGCCCTCATCGAGCTTCACCTCGAACTTCGAGAAGACGGCCAGCTCCACCTCGAAGAGGTATAAAACCTCCGAGAGCCACTCGTATAAGAGGTTCTCCAAGCCCTCCGCCTCGATCTCGACGGGCCAGGCCTCCTCGAGCCTGACTGTGGAGGGGTCGATCATGGCGGTCATCATCGCCAGGGCTGCGTTCTCAAAGGCCTCCTCCGGGCTCCGGCCGCGGGCCCGAAACTTCACGTCGGCGGTATGTTCCAGATACTCGAAAGGCTCCATCCTGGCTTAATCAAGGTCAGGGGTTTATTAATAGGTTGAGGTCCGGCTCTCTGTCTCTTTCAAAGGACGCCGCAACCCGGATCGATTTTTATCGCCGCCTTAATATCGGAGATGCCGGTGGTAGAGGATATATATCATAGGTATATCGAAGTTCAGTTGGTGAATCGGCATGGCGGAGACGATTGAGGAGATCGCATCCCGGGTTCGCGAGATGCGGGAGCTGTCCAAGGTGACGGCCGAGGAGATGGCGGAGCATCTTAAGGTCCCCCTGGAGACCTATTCCTCCTTCGAGGAGGGGACGACGGAGATCCCGGCGAGCAAGCTCATCGAGATCGGACAGAGGCTCGACGTCGACATGAACCTCCTTCTCACCGGCGAAGAGCCGAGGATGCGGATATTCACGGTGACGCGGAAGGGCGAAGGGGTCGAGGTGGAGCGGCGGCGCCAGTACAAATACCAGAACCTGGCGGGAAAGTTCCTCTCCAAGAAGGCTGAGTTCTTCATCGTCACCGTTGAGCCCCGAGAGGATAAGCCCTCGGCCTACAGCCATCCGGGCCAGGAGTTCGATTATCTCCTGGAGGGATCCCTCAAGTTTTACATTCACGATCACGAGATCGTCCTGAACGAGGGCGACTCGATATTCTTCGATTCGTCATATCGGCACGCTATGGAGGCCCAGAACGACAAGCCCGCGAAGATGCTCGTCGTGGTGATGTAACAGCAGAAAGAGGATCTTAAAATGTCGTCTTTACTGGATAGGTTCGTCTCAAGGACGGATTTCGAGTCTTACGAGGATTTCAAGGAGAACTTCAAGATAACGGTGCCCGAGAACTTCAACTTCGCCTTCGACGTGGTGGACGTCTATGCGAAAGACGACCCTGATAAAATCGCCCTCGTCTGGTGCAACGACCTCGGCGAGGAGAAGATCATCGCCTTCGGGGAGATGAAGCGCGAGAGCAACAAGGCGGCAAACTTCTTTTCCGGTCGCGGGATAAAAAAGGGCGATAGCGTGATGCTATCCCTCAAGAGCAGATACGAGTTCTGGATCGCCATGATCGGCCTGCACAAGATCGGCGCTGTGGCCATCCCCGCAACTCACATGCTCAAGAGAAAGGATATCGTCTACCGGATAAGGAGGGCCGACCTCAAGATGATCGTCACCATCGAGGGTGAGGGCGTCCCCGATGAGGTGGACGGCGCCTGCCATGAGCTCGGAGACTGCCGGGTTTTGAAGGCCTTGGTGGGGACTGGGAAGAGGGATGGCTGGATCAGCTTTCGAGCTGAGCTCGAGGCGGCATCGCCGAGATTCGAGAGGCCGAAAGGCGAAGGAGCGACGAAGAACTCGGACGTTCTCCTCGCCTACTTCACCTCCGGCACCACCGGAAACCCCAAGATGGTGAACCACGACCAGACCTACCCCCTCGGCCACATCCTCACCGCCAAGTACTGGCAGAACGTCGAGGACGACGGCCTCCACTACACCGTCGCCGACACCGGCTGGGCCAAGGCCGTCTGGGGGAAGCTCTACGGCCAGTGGATCGCGGGCTCGGCGGTCTTCGTCTACGACTACGACCGTTTCGACGCCGGACGGATGATGGAGATGGCCGCGAAGTACGGCGTCACCACCTTCTGTGCTCCCCCCACCATCTATCGGTTCATGATAAAGGAGGATATGTCACGGTACGACTTCTCGACCCTCAAGTACGCCGTCACCGCCGGCGAGCCTCTCAACCCGACGATTTATGATGGGTTCCTCGCGGCGACGGGGTTGCGGCTGATGGAGGGTTTCGGCCAGACCGAGACGGTCGTCGCCATCGCCAACTACTCCTGGATGGACCCCAAGCCCGGTTCCATGGGCAAGCGATCGCCGGGGTACGAGATGGTCCTGGTGGACAAGAACGATAAGGTCTGCGAGGTCGGCGAGGAGGGGGAGATCGTGATCAAGACCGACGGCGGCAGGCCCATCGGCCTCTTCGTAGACTACCACCTCGACCCGGAGAAGATGAGGAACACCTGGCACGACGACTACTATCACACCGGGGACACTGCCTGGGTCGACGAGGACGGAT
>CAZHAO010000172.1:0-4561 GCA_964530375.1 uncultured Methanotrichaceae archaeon | reverse complement strand
GTCTTTTTCATGTCCGATGCAGGCACACCTACACGCTCAGCCCGGAAGAGGCGGGACGTGAAAAGTCAGACTACTTCGGGAGGCTAGGGGGTTGATCACTCCGAGCCATATAAAGGAGATCACGGCATTCAGTTCAAGCCAGCCGAAGGATAGTAACTTATTTATATCATACCGTTTCTATAACCACGTGTTGGATCTTCCGCTCAGACTATCTATTCTCGCCTCCCATGGCGCTAAACTGGTGCGGTCTGTAGCAGAGGACGTTACCCCCGCACGATATCGGGGAGAAGTAGTGGGTGCTTTATATGTCCGAGGACGAAAAAATCTACTCTAAGGCAGAAAACGAGTCCATGATACGGGATCGTATTAAGAAGCTGAAGGCAGAGAACGAAGAGCTTCAGGGTCGCCTATCTAAGTTGGAGGAGGCCGCGAAGAAGCTGGACGAGATCGAGGCCGCCGGGAAGACCGAAGCCCAGAAATGGCAGGCGAAAGCCGAGGTCGAGAAGGCCCGTGCCGATGCCGCCGAGAGGAAAGAGTCGGATCGGCTCGCCCAACTGGAACTTCAGAAGATCGGTAAGGGCCTGGTCGAAAAGCGCAAGCTCCGGGACGGGGCCTACGACATGATCGAGGTCATGATCCGGCCCGGTGACGATGCCGCGAAGATCGAAAAAGAGTATCTGCCGAGGGTGGAGAAGTACTTCCCGCCTGCCGACGTAGGGGGTGGGGGCCGGGAAAAGGCACCCGATCAGAAATCGAATGAGTTTAACCAACTAATCCTTTCCGCCGCCGGGCGAGGGAGGATGTGAGGCTATGGCGAACGAAGACTATAAACACTATGTAGGACGCTCGTCGGAACTTTTGCCGACGCAGTATAGTAAGGAGATTATCGAGGCGATGCCGACCCAAAGCGCCTGTCTCAGAATGATGAGGCAGTTGCCGCCTATCAGTTCGAAGGTGACGCGCCTTCCCATGTTCAACAGCTTCCCGTCTGCCTACTTCGTGGACGAGGTTACGGGCGACTATGCCGCCGCCAACACCAAGAAGACCACGAAGATCGACTGGACGGGCGTCACCATGACGATGGAGGAGATAGCCGTCATCGTCCCGGTCGCCGAAGCCGTGATAAACGACATGGCAACCCAGAACTTCGACCTATGGGGCATGGTTCGCCCCCGTCTCGTTGAAGCTCTCGGTATCCTGGTAGATCAGGCTATCCTCTACGACGACGCCGGATCTTACGCCCCCACCTCCTGGCCCGATGGGATCGTAACTCAGGCGGTGACGAAAAACAATGTCGTGAGCATGGACGACGTGGGGCCGGATGCCGACTTCGTAGATCTAGCCGACGCGCTTTTGGCTGTGAACGGTCTCTATTCCCTGGTAGAGCAGGACGGTTACATGGTGAACGGCGCGATGGCTGGTATCCCCATGATGGGTCGCCTTCGGGGGCTCCGGGACGCCAACGGCCAGTTCCTGTTCTTGAACGACATGAAGGAATCCGCCGGGTACAGGGTCGCCGGGGTTCCCGCGACGTTCCCAAACAACGGGGCATGGGATGACACCGAGGCCCTGATGGTGGCGGGCGACTGGTCACAGGCCATCTACGGAATCAGACAGGACATCACCTGGAAGATCGCCACCGAAGCCTCCATCCATGGCTCAGACGGCTCTCTGATCTACAACCTCTTCCAGAACGACATGGTAGCTCTTCGGCTCACCATGAGGCTGGGCTGGGTCCTCCCGAACCCGAAGAATCTCGTCAACCAGACCGACGGAACCCGGTTCCCGTTCGCCGTCCTGACGCCCGAAACTCAGGAGACGTGATCCTGGATGAAGCGCGAAATATTCGCAGTACTGGCGGCGGCCCTCCTCCTCATCGGGGCGGGGGCCGCTCAGTCGTCTTGGTATCCCCGCTCTCAGGATTACGCGACGAGCGGCGGGTTCGTCGGGTCGTTCTTCAACGTTACCGGCGACGGAAATATAGGGGGCAACCTCACCGTCGGCGGGACGATCACCGGCGACATGTCCAACGAATCCCACCCAGATTCTGGATACGATCCTGATATGCCAGGCTGGACAATTTATGGGTTCATCGATGTTTATGGGTGGGGGATAGTGGATAACTTCACGGCATGGTACAGCTTCCTCTCCAGAGGTCCGGCCACTTTCCAGGGCAACGCCACTTTTGAGGATGACGTGTTCATGGAGACCGATCTCTACGTCACCGGAACCATCGACCAGATCGGGGATCTAGGGGACCTCAACAACGGCGAGACAACCATAGTCGAAGCCCTCAACGCCACTGATGAGCGGCTTGACGTCATAGAGACCGACTTCCCGCTCAACGTATCCCGAATAGAAGACCTGGAGGGTGACGTAGGCGACGTTACAAATATGACGGCTCCTGGAGGCGATATAGCTTCAGCTTTAGACAGGCTCGATACCAGGGCAACGGATCTTGAAACCGATGTAGGCGACGTTACCAATATGACCACGGCTGGAGACAACCTGGCCGATGGCCTTGATAGAGTTGGAAGCCGCGCCGGGGATCTTGAAACCGATGTAGGCGACATGGCGAACGTCACCACGACCGCAAAGACCGCCGCCGGAGCCATTGATGAACTGGATAGCGATATCGGCGGCCTCACAAGCCGGGTCGGAGTCCTGGAGATGCCCCCCATCTGGCATGTCCAGGTAATCACAGCTCCGGCGGCGGCTACTTCTGACGAGGTACTCAACGCGACCGATGGGGCGATCACGACCGAGGGAACGGACATCGATGAAGCTTCAATGACTGGCGTGATTGATGTCGCCAGATGCCTAATCCTGACCCCGAACGACTCGATGACCGGAGACGTCCTCCTGACGGGCACAGATATCGAGGATGCCGAGATCACCGAAACGATAGCATGGGATGCCAACGCCACCGCCACCACTACAGCGCAGGCGTTCAAGACCCTCGCATGGGCCAACTTCACGACCAACACGAACACCTCGGTCACCATCGACTACTCCGATAAGCTCGGCCTCGCAGTAATTCCCGATGACGAGGATGCGGTGATGTTCGCCTTCCTCGGAGGAGTCATGGAAATGACCCTCCCGACGGTAACGATAGGGGCGACCGTGGCCGAATGTCTGGCGGACCTCGACAGTGCCCTCACCGGGGCGGATGATGTGAAGGTCTACGTCTACGAGGCGGTCTGATGGCCTGGTATCCGAGGAAAGGGGCGGACGAACCCGCCCCCGAACCTCAACCCGAAGTCATTCTCGATACTAACGATAGTGTGACGATCGATTACAGCGAATCGCGGCCCGAACCCGACGAGGAGCCCGCGCAGGAGGAGCTGATGACCGATGCCTGATCCCGTCTATACCTCCACCTGGTCCTACGGCGACTATGATCTTGATGACATCGAGGACCGGCTGCTGGAAATCTGTCTCGCCGCCGAGTTGACGGCATGGGCGGCGGCCACCGACCAGACAAAAGATATCCTCTTGGCGAGAGCGGTCGAAGTCCTCGACGCTCAGTCGTTTAGGGGATCGAAATATGATGCTGAGCAGGACGAACTCTTCCCCCGCTCCGACTCCGAGGACGGTGAGATCCCCCAGACGGTCATCGACGCGATCTGCCTGGAAGCCGTCGCCATCCTCGCCACCGCGTCAGCTTCGGCCAAATATGCGATGATCGACGAGTACCAGGAGCATGGTGTTAAGTCGGTGCGGATCTCCGGGACCGGTCTCCAGTACGATTTCTCCGGGGTGGCAAAGTCGGATCTCCGGGGAGGGTTCCTGTCGGCGAGAGCCTGGGCGCTACTGAAGCCATATCTAGCGCGGGACGTGAACGCGATATGAGCCTGATGACCCCCCTCCTTCTCCAGTCGGCGACACTCAAGCGGCGAACCTCTACCTCCGGGTGGGGAGACGTGACGTATTCGACGACGATGATAGTCTGCCGATATGAGAAGCTATCCAAGATCTTCCGGGGCGAGGGGTTAGAGACCTGGACCTCCGAGGCTCACATCTTAGCCGACGTTGAGCTGATAGAGGGAGACAGAATCGTCTTCGGGGGGGTCGAAAAAGAGATCATGAAAATCTCTCACATACCCGATTTGGACGGGTCCGATACCTTCTGGGAGGGATGGATGTGAGCCGAGCCGTCGTCACCTGGAAAGGGGGAGCCCTGTCCCGCGTCGCCGAGACCGCCGGACTCAAGCAGATCCACCAGGAGGCCGAACTGATCCTCACCGCCACGATCCCCCGGACGCCGATAGACAAGGGGCCTCTTCGGGGCTCCGGCCACGTCTCGGACGTGAAAGGCGGCTCGGTGATCGGCTTCTCGACGCCCTACGCGGTGAAGCAGCACGAGGATACCAGCCTCCACCACGACGAGGGCGAGGCCAAATTCCTAGAAAAGACGATGGACGAACGCCAATCGAGTGCGGTGGCGAATATCGGGAAAGCGATAGGAGCCGTGATAAAATAATGCACTGGTGGAGGAATCTTCGGTGGGAGATCCGGTGGCGGATCAAGCATTGGAGAAATCGAGGGAGAAAATGCAATC
>CAZHAO010000171.1:0-4603 GCA_964530375.1 uncultured Methanotrichaceae archaeon | reverse complement strand
GGGCCGACGCCTTCGTCGTCATCTCGGCGATAGCCCTCTTCGCCACCGCCAACACAGTCCTTCTGATGCTCCTGGCGGCGTCGAGGATCGCCTACGGGATGGCCGAGTCGTCGTCGATGCCAGATTTTCTCGCAAAAGTCCATCCGAAAAGGAGGACGCCCGTGGCTGCGATCGTCGTCGTCATGCTCCTTTCGATGGTTTTTGTCTTCTCCGGCGACATAGCCTTCGTCGCCAGCGCCAACGACTTCGTCCTCTTCGCCACCTTCGTCGTCATCAACGCGTCCCTGATCTATCTGAGGAAAAAAGATCCCGACCGTCCCCGGACCTTCCGGGTTCCCCTCAGCCTGGGCTGGGTTCCCGTCCTGCCGGTCTTCGGGATTATCAGCTGCATCTTTCTCATCGTCCACCTGGAGGAGGCCGCGATCCTCTTGGGGTCGATCCTCGCCGTCGTCGGCGGCCTTCTCGCCGTCGTCGGCTGCCGAGAGTCGGCCTGAGCCCCTTTCGGCCTCTTTCATCTGGGGCCCGATCCGGCCCGAGGGTCCTTGGTGCCGGACCTGATGGCTGCGGGTAGGAGGGTGCACTGGACCCACTTCGGCCCCACGGACCTGCCGCACTTCCCCTCGAAGATGCGGGTTTTGCCGGGGTTCTTCTCGACGTAATCCCCCATCGCCGCCAGAAGCTCCGGCGAGAGGGGGATCTCCTCAACCTCTCCTCCGCCTTCCTCACGGTCCTCTCTTCTCAGCAAAAGGACGCCTCGATCGCGGTCGAGGTCGGAGACCATCGCCTCCCTGAGGTCGTCGAGGGGGCGGCCCGTCTCCAGGAGGAGCCGGAGCAGTATCCTGTCGCTCTCGGATCGGAGGGCGGAGAGGAGCCGATCCCGCTCTTCAGGGGCGAGGGGGCGGAGGTCGGAGGTTCCGGCAGAGGTCATTGTTGGGATTTAAGCGGGCCTTATTTTTAGTGGTTTTCATCGGGAGCGGCAAGATGGCATCGGATCATCCCTAGCCGTCTTCGGCAAGGCTTTCTTCTGGATCGGCGGCCTGATCCCCTGGAATCGGGAGGTTCACCAACACCGTCGAGGTCGACGCGCGGTCCGTCGACGGGCCCGTCGTCCAGCCGGTGTACGCATCATGCGTCATCGATGTCGGCGTCGTCGAGGACGAGTGCGGCGCCGTCTCCTGCGGCGTCTGGCAGCCTCCGAACTGGGAGCTCGAGCACGTCGGGTACCAGCCGGACGAGACGACCTGCGAGGATCTGAAATGCTACGAGAACTGCGAGTTTGCTCCTAAGAGAGGAGGAGGCTCGTCTTTTGAAGATTTCTCCATCCTTGCTGACAGATCCTTTGATGCAGGTGAATAACAATTTTTTAATTTTTGTCATATACATAATCGAAAAATACTTAATGAGAGACGTCCGTTAATTCTTTTTATGGGAATTCTGTGGGCAGGTTTTGGTCTAATCCTGATCTTGATCATCATCCTAATCTACTTCGCATCCGTCTACAATAGGCTCGCGAGCCTCAGCAACGGTGCCGAAGCCGCCCTCTCCCAGATCAGGGTGGCGATGAAAAAGAGGCTGGAGATGATCGAAGAGCTGGTCGGCTCTGTCAAGAGCTACGCCCAGTTTGAGAGGGAGGTGCTGGAGAAGATCACCTCCATGCGATCCATAGTGGGAACGGCCGGACCGGAGGAGCTGACGAGGATAGAGGGCGAGTCTAGGGGGATATTCGGAGGTCTCGCAGCCGTGGCGGAGAGCTATCCGGATCTGAAGACCTCCGAGACGGTGATGATCACCATGGAGGCGATCAGAGACGCGGAGGACGAGATAGCAAGGCAGAGGTACACTTACAACAACATAATCCAGAACTTCAACACCATGCTGGATACGATCCCCTCCAGCTACGTCGCCTCATCGGCGGGGTTGAGGAAGAGGGAGTATCTCAACTTCGAGGAGGACGAGCTGAGGAGGCAGGGTTACCTGACCAGCGAAGATGAGTATCCAAGCCGGCCGGAGGTGACATGGAGATGAGGGAAGAGAGGCAAATTGCAATCCTGATAACTTCAGTCTTTCTTATCGGAGCAGTCGGGCTCCTTCTGACGGAGGGGACGATCGGACTCAAGGCGAACGACGCCGAAGATGCATCGCAAAAACCCCTGTCGGTCCGAGATGACGTTTACGTCTATGAATACAGCTCGGACTTCTACCTGAACGGAACCCTCGAAGAGCGTTTCATCTACCAGATATCAACTTCGGGAAAGTACAGGATGCTTTATAGAAATTTCAATGAACGTCTCGCCCGCGTAAAGCTCAATCTGCCATCCTTCGAGCTGGTGGAGGTCCGGCCCCCGGCGGGAACCACCACCTATCTTAAGGACTTGTCTGGCAGGGTGGAGATCATCTCAGGAGACGCCTTCAGGGCTTCAGAGATCCACTCCCTTGCGATGACAAATGAGGTTGGATGCTACCGGCCGGAGAGGTTTTCTCAGGGTCGATACGAGATGAGATACCTCTTCAAAGTTCACCCTCCCCTGGAGTGCGACGACGAATACTGCCACCTGAACCTGAAGCTGGCCGACGAGCATCTGCCGTACCGGACGGCCACGATAGCCATCCACGACGAGAACGGATCCGTTCGCCGGATATTTCCCCATCCGCCCATGGACGTCGTCAAGGAAGGCGATGCCTGGCTATTGAGGGGATCAAGCCCCAAAGATGAGCTTCTGGAGGTGGAGATCCTCTTCGATCCTGCTGTCGCCGGGGCGATGGACGGCTTTCCGCGGCGCGTCAACGACGTCGGCAACAAGACCTTCGCCGCCAACGCCGACGGCTCTGGTGGGGAAAAGGGCGATTCGGCTCTGGACCGCAGCCTGACCGGGCTCATAATCCTCCTGCCGGCAGCCCTATTTCTGATCTATCGCAGATACGGCAGAGAGAAAGAGTACACCGTTCCCGATACTCTGAGCTACGTCCCGGAAGAGAGGAAGCCCTGGCTGGTGAACCTGGTCTTCAACGGTGACTCCTTCGACTTCGACGAGAACGGATTTTACGCCACCATCCTGGACTTCCAGCGACGAGGCATAATAGAGATGGAATCGGAAGAGATCGATGACGGAAAGTCGCTCTTCAGATCCGAGAAGTCCGATTTGAGGATCAAGCTTCTTAAAGGCCCCGAGGTGCTGGACGACGAATACGAAAGGGATGTTTATGCATTTCTCAAAGATTACTCTTTGAGCGGCGTCTTCTACTCGTCGAGGCTGGATGAGATCGTCGAGAATATGAGAAACGACCTAAAAAAAGGGCCGAAGAACTTGGATGCCCTCCGCAAGAGGATGACCCGGCTGATGTACGTACCAAATAAAGAGATATGCGGAAGCTTCGTTGCCAGATCCAAACTATTTCCGTCCGGGTTATGTCCCCGTTCCTTCATAGCCGAGTCTGGTCGGTGGATAAGAGGGGTGAACTTCTATACGTTGTTTTACACTTTAATTTTGTGTGTCGCATTTTTGCCGTTGATCATCCTCATATTCCTTGGTATGTTTGGGTCAAGCGCGGCGACCAAGTTCGTTATCCTCGCCCTCCAAATGGTTCCGGTGGCGATAGCTCCTTCCGCGCTTTTTGGGAGGTGGAAGGAGGACTACTACAAGGAGAAGCTGGGGTGGGATGCCTTCCGAAACCACCTGGCAGACTTCGCCTCGATCCAGAAGTACGCCCCGGAAGACCTGAATATGTGGAAGGAGTGGCTGGTCTATGGAACCGCCCTGGGGGTGGGCGATAAGGTCGTCGAGGCCATGGAGGCTTTGAACGTCGAAATTCCGGAGATCCGGGCTTCCAGCGATATGCCCGACACCTTCAGACACTCTTACGGATTGACGGTACCGCCCAGCAGCGGTGGAGGAGGGTTCGGCGGAGGGGGGTTCGGTGGCGGTGGTGGGTTTGGAGGAGGCGGAGGCGGAGCGAGGTGATGGTCTCTATGAGGCGGCTTCGCCCGTTTCCGGAGACCTTATCGTATCCGGATCGAGCAATAGCCCCTTCTCGGGGTGGAGGCAGGAGTACTGGGCGCTCGTCTCGTAGCCGACGCCCTCGAAGTATTCGGCTCCGAAGACGATCCCGCCGAGCCCCCCATCCCCGGCCCCGGGGTCCACGGCGATGTATCCCAGATCCCCTGGATGCTTCACCGCCACCCACATCCTGGGGTGGAGGGGATGGCCCTCGTACCCCGTCACCAGAACTGCGTCGTGCCCCTCCCTTTCGATGAGGGCCCAGCAGACCTGAGCCCGATGGAAGGAGCCGGGGTCCGGCTCCTCCTGGCTGTAGGAGTACAGCTCCAGAAGGCCCTCAAGCCCCAGGATCCAGGTGAGGTTCCCATCGGCCACGGGCTCGAGATGGACCTCCCGGGGCGGGTCGCAGTCCTTCTCGACGACCGCCTTGGCCGATGACTCTTCCACCTCTTCCCCGGCCGTCTCTTCGGGCCCGTCCACCACCAGTCCCCGGTACCACTCCACCTCATCAGGGCCCACCAGGGTCCCAAGGCCCCTCGCGGCCTCCGGAGCGGCGGAGGATATCGCCTGCCACCTCCCCTCCGGCCCCCGGACCACCACCCAAAAGG
>CAZHAO010000170.1:0-4678 GCA_964530375.1 uncultured Methanotrichaceae archaeon | reverse complement strand
AGAGACAGCGCCTCGATAAACCACTTCTTCTTGATCAGCCAGATGATCATCCCCGGATCGAGCATCTGGAACGTGGGGATGGGGCATGCATAAGGGGCCGTCTGGGAGGACGCCGAGGGGCTGGAGACGATGAGGGTCCTCGGCGAAAAGATGGCCTCGCTCCTCAAGAAGTTGTATGGCTGATTGGTGTGGCGAGCTGGGTGGGCGGCGCTTGGGGATCAGAAGTCGAATAGCGACCTCTGCTCCGAGTTCTCGCCGGCGGCCCCGGCCGATGAGGAGGGCCGCGCCTTCGCGCCCGTGGTCCGGATGGGCGCGAGGTCGAAGAGCCTCTGCTGCTCTGGGCGGCAGACGAGCTGCTCCCTTGAGACGCCGAAGGGGGAGAGGAGGCGGAGGAGCGGGGGCAGGATCTGCTTTTCGATGTAGTAGTCGGTATCGATCTTCAGGTCGTTTTCAAGGGCGTACGAAGGATCCTCGGCCCGGTTGACAAAAAGCCCCTTCCCCCTGACGATGACGAAGGGGACCCTGTCGCCGACCTGCGGGACGGGGCCGCCCCTCGCCCTCATCTTCTCGGCTAGCTGGACGTGCGGCTGCTTGTTCTTGTAGGACGAGCTGCTCTTGGTGTACCTTCTCGTGAGGATCAGGTCATCGAGGATCTCGGGGTCCTTCTTCAGGTCCAGCCTCATGAGGCGGTCGATCACCGACCGCGCCAGCTCCACCGCCTCGTCGACCTTCCCCTCTTGGAGGACCAGCTCAAGACACCGGTTCAGGGTCTTGCTGGTCAGCTCGCACCAGTCGCGCCTCACCGTCTCCATGCCGCGAACCTTGATTTTGTCGCGCCACTCCTCGCCGACCTTCTCGAAGACCCAGAGGGCGTACCTCTTCTTGACCAAAAAGAGGCCCCGGCGGGCGAAGGCCTCAAAGACCAGCTCCATCGGCGGCGGAAGGCGGGAGGTCACCGTCTCGGCGATCTTTCTCCCCACCAGCTCCGCCTCCTGGAGGCTCGGCTTGGCTCCGCGCTCGCCGTGAGGCTTGAGCCTGATGAAGACGCTGTCGGTGTCTCCGTAGACGACGGAGAGGTCGAACCTCTTGACCTTTTCGGCTCCGGCAGCGGGAAAAAAGTCGCCTGAAGCCTCTTTCATCTCGTCCGGAAGGAGGGCCTCGCCGTCCTTGACGTAGATCGAGCCGATCTCCTCCACCATCGTTTTGGTGTTCAGGATGTTGGACCGGCCGAAGCTGGTGACGGCGTTGGCCAGGGGCAGGCTGTAGAGCCTCGCCCGGGCGTACCCCGAGTAGCCGTAAAAGGAGTTGAGGAGGATCTTGAGGGCGTACTGCTGGGCGTCCAGGAGGGTCCTCTCCTCGGAGGTTGCGGTCTTCATCCGCCGCTTGATCTCGGTCCTCGTGGCGAGAAGGTCTTGAAGGACCCCGGGGACGATCCCCGGCGAGATCGAGGGATCGACGAACTCGCCGCCCGACGGGGACCTCGCCACCCCGAACGGGGGACGGTCGTCGGTGACGACCGTCGAGTAGCAGAGGTTGTGGGCCATCATTATCGATGGGTAGAGGGACCGATAGTCGAGGATCACCACGTCCTCCACCAGGCCCCTCTTCGGGTCGAGGACGGAGCCCCCCTTCAGCTCGAAGCTCTGGGCCGCCCTCGTCGAAGAGAGGTCGGCGTCGGGCTTCGGGGGTATGACCCTCCTCCTCTCCTGGAACTTTCGAAAGAGGAAGTTTTCGACCATCCCGGTCTGGCCGCCGTCGATGACGTCCTGGAGGAGCGAGCCGCTCGTCTGGGCGAGGGCGATGTACTTGTCGAGGAGCTTCAGGTCGAGGAGGAGGTGGAGGGCGAGGTACGAGTCGCGGCGGGAGTAGCTGACAAGCCTTGCAAACTCATCGCCGCTCGCAGCCCAGAGCTGCTCCATCTCCTTCGGCTCGACGTCGTGCTTCTCGACCCCCAGAAGCTCGAGGCTCGCGTTCCTGAGGGTGTACCTTTTGAGGCTGAAGGACGACCTCACCAGGGGGAGGAGGTCGACGACGATCCTTCCAGTGATCTCGACCCTGGTCTGGTTCACGATCTTTCTCACCCGCCAGGGGCTATTCTCCCTCCCGACCCGGACGTCCAGGTTCAGCCTCTTCATCCTCTCTTCAAGGTAGGGGAAGTCGAACTCGTTAGAGTTGTAGCCGGCGACGACGTCGGGATCGTACTCCTTGAAGATCTCGACGAACTTTGCCAGCATCTCCCTCTCGCCCCTGCAGCAGAGGACGTCCGCCCGCGGGCAGTCCACCTCTCGCCCCACCAGGACGAGGTCCTCCTCGCCCCTGTAAGGCGGATGAAATCCGAGGCTGACCATGATCACCGGCGAGTTCTCCGGATTTGGCATCGCCCCGTGAAGGGGGAGGCACTCGATGTCGAAGGCCAGATGGCGGAGGGGGGCGTTGGCCCTGGACTTCTGGCCCCCACCCTCGCCTTTCGCCTCGACCGGCTCGATCGACGTAAAGGGGACGGGGCCCTTGGCCGCCGGCTCCTCGACCTCCGCCCACCTCATCCCGCCCAGGTCCAGGTCGATGAGAAACCGGTTCTTGAAGAGGACGTCGGTCTCGTAGACCTCCAAAACGCCCGGGACGTTGAGGACGCTCTCCCTGAAGACCCTGACCGACTTCGGGTCCTTGGCGATGACCTTCAGCATCCGATGAGGTTTTTCCTGGTAGCCGACGGGCCGAAACCTCTCCACCACATCGGCCTCAAGGCCCATCGCCCTGATCCCCTCGATCGCCTCCTCCAACCTTTTTTCGTCCACCCGGGCGTAGAAGTAGGGCAGAAATCCCGAGGCTTTGACGGTCGCAGGCTTCCCCTCGGGGGTGGTCCCGAAGAGCTGGACGACTGGGAACCCATCGCCGTCGTAGACGTAGTTGGCGTCCAGGATCTGGAAGATCATCGCCAGGAGATAGGCTTCAGGGAAGTCATATAGTTTGTTATATGAAGAAAGACTTGAGACTCTCGAAGGCTCCAGGAGTCGATGCCAACCGCCAGATCATCATCGGGGAGACCGATGGGATGAAGGACGTCCGGATCAACGTCGAGGCCGAGAAAGAGTACGTCTGAATAAAGGGGAGGCGGCGGACGAAATACGAGGCGGAGGGGCCGCCTCCGCCTCCTCGCCCCCACCTTGCGCCCTTCATTTTTTCAATGCGTTCAGGTGCTCGCGTCCTCCAGCTCCTTCAGCGCCTCCCGCGGGAGGGAACGCACCACGTCGATCTTCTTGACGCAGTGGGTCTTCACCCCGTACTTCTTGGCTATGGGCCTCAGATCCTTCATAGAGCACTTTGCGGCTATCTCCTCAGCGTCCATAAGGTCAGATATAATCCAAAGAATATTTAAACTTTTTCGGGGACAGACTTCTTCTCCGAGGTCCTATCATCCGGATCGGGCCAGACGTAGCAGAGGTCCACGGGCTCGGTCCAGCCGAAGGCGGAGTAGTGGTCCTGGTCCTTTCGGAGGAGGTTGGACCGGTGAGAGGCGTGAAGCTTTTCGGACCCAAACCACCATGGAAGAAACCCCTCCTCCCTCTCTTCGTACTTCCGGCGGAGCTCATCCAAATCCGCTCCCCCCATCTCCCGGTTGGCGGCGAGGATCTTCTCCTTGCAGCTGTCCCGATAGCCTCTTTTGATCCACTCCTCGCAGATGACGACGCCGTAGAGGGCGAGAGCCTCGGGGTTTTCGGCCCACATCTTCCAGATGGGGTGATTCTTCCAGCGGCTTTTTCCGTCCCGGCATATCCTCAGAAGGACGAGGGCCTCCGACCTCTGCTTTCCGAGCCTCTGCCTGTCCAGCACCTCGGCGGACCTCTTGAAGTCCGGGTAGGGTAGAAACGTCTGCATCCCCTCAACCTCTCCAGCTTCGGCTCTCCTGATGGCTCGATGCTGTGGCAATTAAAGGGGCTTTTGGTCCGGAGGGGCTTTGGCCCCTCATGGACCGCTGCGATGCGAAACATATTTTGGCATCCGCATCAAAGCCTCAGGAGAAGTCGGAAGAATGAGACGATGAGGGAGGGCGGTGAGAAAGATGACAAAGAACAAGTTCGGCTGGAGAGAGGGGGACGGGCTTTTGTGGTCGTCTCCTGAGGGGCGCTATAAAAGCTGCGTCGCCATCAAGGCGACGGCGACGATGATAGAGTTTGAGACCGAGAAGGGGGAGGCGAAGAGGGTCAAAGGGAAAAACCCCAGCATCGCCCTGATCGGCGGTCCGCCCGAGGCCGGATCGATATCGAATCCAGACCCAAAGGAGGCCGACGACTGCGAGCCCAAAGCCGAGGCCGCCCTCGTCTCATCCGTGCACTGAGGAGAGAGTTTCGGAGCGGAACGCTGAGCTGGATCCGAACTCCGGCGGCGTTGCAGTGGCTTCGGTCCAGCTCCGAGGGGGCGGAGCCCTCCGGGCTGGCGACCAGGGGTTCAGGATCGCGCCGGCGGGCGAAGGGCATCCGTCCCTCGAAGATGCCCTGGACGCGAGGACGGGGAGAGGTAGATGTGCATCAGGTGGCGGGACGGTGGTGAAACTGGATCCTTACGAGCACCAGGTCGAGGCCTACGACCGGTGGTATGAGAGAAACAGCGCCGCATACCTCTCGGAGCTCCGAGCCCTGGAATCTCTGATCCCCCGGTTCCGGAGGGGGCTGGAGGTGGG
>CAZHAO010000169.1:0-4699 GCA_964530375.1 uncultured Methanotrichaceae archaeon | reverse complement strand
GCGGGCCCAATGAAGGAAACGGCTGGTACGTCGACTACGATTCGAACCATCCATATATCAAACATATCATCGTCCTTTCCCAGGCAACGACCCCCGGCGGTGGCGCGCTATCCCAGAAAGTGGTCGGATCGTACAGGATTCATCAGGATGAGGAGGATAATGCCACTGACCTGCATTACGTAGTGGGAACTGATGTGGATATCCTGAGTTATTCGACGGATATCAGTTGGCTGACTTCTCCCCCTAAGATTACGGAAAGTACCCCGCAACGAAGGCAAATTACCGTCGATTGGGATCTCACCAAAAATCCAGTCCCCTATTGCCGATGGATCACAATAACCACCGAATTCATCCTTCCGAGTTGGAATGCGATGAAGTACAGCGATGTGCACTTTACTTTTTCCGATGGCGCGGACGGGAAGTTTGCTCCTTCAATCGGATGGGAGATGAAAACGCCGCTTATCGAAGAAGCAACATCCATACCAGATGTTACAGGCGGCTATGTGGTTGGGAGCTTCGACGTCGTCAATCCGAACCTTGAGGCCAATAGTGGAGTCGTAGGAGAGTACCGGTTCATTCATGAATATAGCTATAACCAGGCACCTGAAGTACATACCCTTCTCCTCACAGGGGAAAGGGGGTACTACGCGACTGATCTCCGCTTCGGTCATAGCTATGGATATCTTAGTACGGACTCACTTTGGGAATTCGAAGAGTGGATGACCAGAGACGACGAGAAATACGAGTTAGGGGATAGACCGATTGAGTTGAATATCGATTGGACGGGTCGGTTGCCCTATCCTCCGGGAGAAGACATCACAGGAAGAATACCTGACATCAAGGAGGCCATGACTGCTGGGAATCTAGAAATGAGAGAATAACCCGCTCAGGCAGGAAGACTCCGAATGGGCCATCTAGTCCTTCCGGGAGACTCCTGCTCCTTTTATCCCCCGACTGATCGAAAAATATTTGAGATAAAGTACGGCCGTTCTCCGACGGGATCAGGATGTCGGAAGTTGCCGGCCATGACCAGCGTCGGGGCGCGGACGGCCGGAGGGGCCGGGCCGGTCAGCGCCCCCGGCCCAGGAGGTCCTTCAGGTTGAAGTGCTCGTACCCGGGCCGGGTGGAGGACGAAAGGCCAAAGCCTCTCGCCCCGCCCCGGCATCCATCCACCGCGTTTGGATTTTCTTGATCCCCTATCCCATAACCTCTGTCAAGCCTCAGCTTGCGGGATCGTCGAAGACGGCATCGGAAGAGTAGGAGTACCTGACAACAGCAGACCAGTCAACAGAGTCCACCGATATCACCTGGAACTTGACATAGCCGTCATAGCACTTGGCGACGATCGTATGCCCCACCATGAGGGGTGGTATAGTGGGCGATTGATCCCATTCGCCAGGGGCCTCTCTTACCGTTGCCAGATCGACCGCGCCCATGTCCTTGGTCATGCTCGAGAAGCTCACATCGTCGAGATGGGTGTTCCTCCACCAGAGGTAATCGCTATCCCGGGGATAATCGGGGTGGGCAGCGCCGCTGGGCTGCCAGGCGATTATCTCCCCATCGTAGGTGGGGTACTCGCCAACGGTCCCCTCGGAGAAATCAAACCCCGAATGGGTGAGGGTCGCCTCTCGATATGGGGTGGCCGTCCCAGCGGTTCCGCCACCCGACGTCCCTTGAGCATCTCCCGTCTTCGTCTCCGCCGTTTCTTCCTTCGACGTCCCTAGATCCTTCTTTTCGGCGCCAACTCCTGTCGCGGAAAAGGAGTACCCTAAGTTGTGGGATTTGCCCGCGAGGTCGCTGATCCCGATGTAGTACCATCCGGGGCTGGCAACCTCGTACTCCAGGGTCGCCAAGTCGCCGGGGTTGGAGGCGTCGACCCTGGTGATCCAGTTGAAGTTTTTGCCGTAGAGGTCGATCCGAGCCCTCATATCGTCGGGCGAATCGGTCAGCTCCACCTCCAGCTTCCCTATATCCGCTTCGAGCTTGTAGAAGTCGCCGTCCCCCTTCGGGAAGATTATCCCTTCGACGGGATCGCCGAAGACGATCTCCGTCGCATCCCCTATCTCGCCGTTGGGCTCATTTCCGTCGACCACCGGCTCGAAGGTGGGCGTGAAGGCGTACTGGACGTTGTGGGACCTTCCCTCCAGGTCGCTGATCCCGATGTAGTACCAGCCGGGGTCTTGAATGTCGAAGTTCAGCGTCACCAGGTCGCCGGGGTTGGAGGCGTCGACCCTGGTGATCCAGTTATAGTTCTTGCCGTAGAGGTCGATCCTGGTTCTCATATCGTCGGGCGATTCGGCCAGCTTCACCTCCAGAATCCCGGGGCTCGGAGCGTTGAACTTGAAGAAGTCGCCGTCGACCCTGGGGAAGATGTGCCTGCGAGCGAGGTCGCCGAAGCCGATCTCCGTCGCATCCCCTATCTCGCCGTCCGGCTCGTTCTCGTCGGCCACAGGCTCAAACTCCGGGCGGAAGGTGTACCCGACGTTGTGGGACTTGCCCGCCAGGTCCGATATGCCGACGTAGTGCCAGCCGGGGCTTGAGAGGTCGAGTCTCAGGGTCACCAGGTCGCCGGGGTTGGAGGCGTCGACCCTGGTGATCCAATTGAAGTTTTTGCCGTAGAGGTCGATCCTCGTCCTCATCTCGTCGGGGACGTCTTCGATGGAGACGTCCAGAATTCCGGTGCCGTTGACGTAAAACTTGAAGAAGTCACCGTCGCCCCCAGCGAAGATGTATCCATCGACGGGATCGCCGAAGCTGATCTCGACGGCGTCTCCGATCTCGCCGTTCGGCTCGTTCGAATCTACGACCGGCTCAAAGTTCAGATCGAAGGAGTACCCAAGGTCGTGAGACTTACCAGCGAGATCTGATATCCCTAGGTAATACCAGCCCGGGGCTGTGATGTCCCGCTTCAGAGCCACCAGGTCGCCGGGGTTGGAGGCGTCGACCCTGGTGATCCAGTTGAAGTTTTTGCCGTAGAGGTCGATCCTCGTCCTCATATCGTCGGGAACAGAATTCAATTTCACCTCCATGATCCCTGGGCTCTCGACCCTGAACTTGTAGAAGTCCACGTCCCCCGCCGGGCTTGTGCTCCCTCCAAAAGCGCCGCCGGTGTCGATCGCAGTAGCATCCCCGAGCTCGCCGTTCGGCTCGTTTGGGTCCGCCTGACAGCATGCCCCGGAGACGAACGCCAAAAAAACTAAAGTTGTAAAGATCAGTCCGAGGGCTGATCGTCTGACTCTTCCCATCATATCTGAAACATATCGGCGCCAAATGCCAAAAGCTTTGTGGAGGGGCGATCATCCCAAGCCGAGGACGGAAGCGCTAACCTCCGGGGCCCAGGGTGACCATGACGTTGTCGAGCCCCCCCGCGTCCTTCATGTTGCTGTACTCGCCCCGGATCCAGACCTCCGAGACGTCTCTCATTATGGAATCGAAGCTTTTGCCGCTCTCTCTGAAGCTCGAGGGGACGAGGTACACCTGACGGCGGGTCCAAGATGCGCCGGGCGGATCGCAGGACCACGACAGGTAAGAGCCGTCCCGGCCGTATATCCGGACCACATCCCCGAATATGGAGCTCCCGTTCCCCGAATCTACCACCTTCAGCTCGAAGCTCAGCGTCCCTCCGACGTAAGGGGTCCAGTTCCCGGCCCAAGAGGGGGGTGAGACGTAGTACCAGGTCTGTCCCGACCCCCGATCATCGCCCAGAAGGAAGCCGCCGGGATCCCCTCCCGCCTCGCTCCAGGAGAGGGAGACGTCCCGGCCCTCTCTCCACCCCTCGTCTCCGAGATCAAAACAGCTGACGAGGTCGGTGGCTTCGGGGAGGGTGACGACGACGTTGTCGATCCCCTCGGCGTCGCTCCGATCCGAGTACTCGCCCCTGATCATGACCCTGTCCACAGACCTCATGACCCGTGCGAACGTCTCCTCGCTCGCAGAGAAGGCGGCTGAGGTGAGGGCCACACGGCGCCGGGACCATGAGCCCGCCGGCAGATCTTCCGAATACGACGAGGATGAAGAGGAGATGGAGACGACCGATCCGTCCGACCCGACGATCATCACCATCTCCGCCTCGTAAGGCTTGCCCATCCCGGAATCTATCATCTTCAGGTCGAAGCTCAAAACCCCTCCGACGTAGGGGGTCCAGTCGCCGGACCAGGACCGCGGCGAGACGTAGTACCAGGTGCTACCGTCGCCGAGGTCTCTGCCCAGGAGAAAGCCTCCCCCCTTTCCTCCCGTTTTTCTCCATTCGAAAGAGACGTCGCCGTGGGGCCTCCATCCGCCGTCCCCATCTTCGAAGGCGGTGGCGAGGTCCAAGCCCGAAGGCGGAGCGACGAAGACGTTGTCCAGGCCTGCGAGGGACCTTTTTCCCGACCCCTCGCCCTCGATGGATACCTTCGCCACCGACCTCATGGCCTCGCGAAACTCGACCTCAGAAAACCCGAAGTTGGAGGCGTTGAGGATCACCTCACTGCGGGTCCAGAACCTCTCGGGCGGAGGGCTTCTCCAGGAGAGGGCGGCACCATCAGAGGTCTCTATCCTGACGATCACCCCTTCTGGACCAGGCCCGTCGGCTGCGATCAGCCTCTCGTCGAAGCTCAATATCCCTCCCAGGTACCGGCTCCAGTCTCCAGACCAGGCCGCCGGAGCCTCGCATCTCCAGCCTCCGCCCGAGCCCTCCACCTGCAGAAACCCCCCCGGA
>CAZHAO010000168.1:0-4714 GCA_964530375.1 uncultured Methanotrichaceae archaeon | reverse complement strand
GGGAGGGGATCACACGGACATCGGCGGGATTTCGCAAGCTGAAAGATGACCTTTCGGGGAGCATCGTCGTCATAGGAAACGCCCCCTCGGCCCTTCTGACCGTCTGCGACCTCATCGAAGAGGGCGGGGCGAGGCCCGCCCTCGTCATCGGGGTTCCCGTGGGGTTCGTCAACGCCGCCGAGAGCAAGGAGAGGCTCCGAGAGATCGCCATCCCCTCCATATCGACAGAGGGGACCCGGGGCGGAACGCCCATCGCCGTCGCCGCGATAAACGAGATCATAAATTTGCGCCATGGAAAAAAATAGCACTGAAGGGGAAGGGGTCACCGACCCCGTCTCAGGCCTTGCGATCCCTCCTGAATGGATCGAGAGGGCCCCCGACCCCCAGGTCACAGAGAAGGTCAAAAGCGGCCTTTGGGCGCTTCTATCCGACGGCTCCCTCCTGAGAAGGGGCCTCACCACCGGGACGACGGCCGCCGCCGCATGCAAGGGGGCGGTCATCTCCCTGAAGGGGCCCGTCCGCTTGGTCACAGTCCTCACCCCGGCGGGGATCAGGGTGCAGGTCCCCGTGGAGGGCCGGGACGGAACCTGCACCGCCGTCAAGATCGGAGGCGACCACGAGTCCGACGTCACCGCCGGGACGGTGATGGAGGCGATGGCGGAGCCTCTCGAGGGGATCGGGTCGGAAGACGGGACAGAGGGGACCAAGCCCGAGGATAAAAAGAGGTCGGAAGGATGGATCGAGCTTTTCGCGGGCCCCGGCATCGGCAGGATCGGGGCCGCGGGCCTCTGCGCCCCCCTGGGAAAGCCGGCCATCAGCCCCTCGGCGAAAAGAGAGATCATGGGAGCGATCGAGGAGGGGATGGCAAAGGTGGACCTCGCGGCGGTCCGGGTGAAGCTCTCGGTGAGGGACGGCGAGAGGATCGCTGAAGAGACGATGAACCCCAAGGTGGGCGTCCTCGGCGGGATATCGATCCTGGGGTCGACGGGCTTTGTGGAGCCCTGGAATGAGCACCTCGGCGAGAGCAGGGAGGCCGATATCCGAAAGCCCGACCGCGTTGTGGTCACCACCGGCAGGGTCGGCCTCAAGTACAGCAGGTTCCTATTTCCAAAACACCAGGTCGTCCTCCTCGGAAACCAGCTCGACCGGCTCCATTTCCGAGATGATCAGGAGAGCGTCCTCTGCGGCCTTCCGGCCCTGATCCTCAAGTGGGGGATGCCCGATATCCTGGAGGGCACCGGATACGGGACCGTGGCCGAGATGGTGGAGAGGAAGCCCGACCACCCCAGGATCGGCGAGGCTATCCGGGCGGTGAGGGCGCGGCTGCCGGGGACGAGGGTCGTCCTTATCAGGAGGGACGGCTCGATCCTCATGGACGAAGGGTGCAGGTCCTCGACGGCCGAGCCCAAAGGATGATGAGGCTTGACGGAACAAAAATCGCGACGAAAGAGGGGATCGATCTGAGGTGGGTCAGAAGATGAAGATCGTCGGAGTGGGGGCAGGCCCCGGGATGCTGACCCAAGAGGCGGCCGGGGTCATAAGGGAGGCAAAGCTCATCCGCGGGTCCGCGAGGGCCATCGACCTGGTCCGCGAGGCGATCAGCCCCGGATGCGACGTTCTGGCCATCGAGAACTACAGGGCCCTCCGGGAGCTTCCGCCGGAGTCTGTGGTCCTCTCCACCGGAGACCCGATGCTCAGCGGCCTCGGCTACCTGGACGGCGAGGTGGTGCCGGGGATATCGAGCATGCAGGTCGCCTGCGCGAGGCTGAAGATAAGCCAGCTGAAGGTGGTTCCCATCACAGTCCACGGGAGAGATATGGACCCCGAGCCGATCCTGGAAGAGGTGAGTAGGGGCAAATGCGTCTTCCTCCTCGTCGACGACTCCACCGACCTTCAGGGCCTATGCCAGCTCCTGGAGGAGCGAGGCCTATCGAGGGACGTGGCGGTCCTCACCGACCTCGGCTACCCCCAAGAGGAGATCCGGAAGGGCACGACCGCAAGGCCCCCGCCATCGGAGGGGCTCGCCTCGGTGATGATAGGGGATCTCGGCTTCGAGATAACCCCTTGATTTCCACTGGACGCGGGAAGACGAAACAACAGAATCTATTCTGGGTTGCAGACCTTGCAAGGAGAGTATCCCGCTTCCTCAGCCTCCCGGGCGTCGGAGAAGAAAATCTTATTTTCGTCCTTGATCTTTTCAGCATAGCGACAATCGGGCCGGTGATACTTGTCGGAGGTGGTGCTGGCAACATAACGATATTCTCCCCCTCCAGCCCCAGTTTCAGATTCGTATCCAGCATCGGTTCTGACTCCGGCCTCAATTCTCCTCTGCTCACTGGAGCTGGAATCGGAACTTTGGCCCTCTTCCTCCGGTTCGAGGTCTTCGGAGAGATCTGCGACCTCTCGGTACCGTTCGGC
Source organism: uncultured Methanotrichaceae archaeon (assembly GCA_964530375.1). GTDB lineage: Archaea > Halobacteriota > Methanosarcinia > Methanotrichales > Methanotrichaceae > Methanocrinis. The sequence continues at coordinate 2,296 of CAZHAO010000168.1, read as the reverse complement.
CGATTCGAAGTAAGATGAGGTCAAAGCATCGTTTGCAGATCCAGATGATGAGAGGGAACCGGCAGAGGGTGAGAGAGAACCGGCAGACGCCTTTTCGGATCCCACCTCTCCGCTGCGGTTCGAGCTGATCTCCTCCCAGACCACGGCTCTTGGATCATCCTCCACCACCGGGCAATCTCGCCGCTCGGATGCGAAAAGCTCCTCGGGCTCTTCGACCTCTAGAAGGGAGGAATAGCCGCGCTCAGGGCTGAGACGACAGCACTCACGTATATCGAAATCGCGGCTCTCTCCCGGCACCACCTCCATCATCATGTACCGGGTGCACTCGACGAGCCGATCCCCGTCCCAGAGGGTGGCGTTGAGGATCAGGTAGGAGAGGGGCGACCCCCCCTGAAAGGTCAGGTTTCCCCAGGTCCTAAATAGGCTCGGGCTGACGGAGGAGTTGAAGTTCAGGATCGGTGAAGTCGGCGGGGAAGAAGAGATGAAAGGGGCGGGATCGAGGATCGCAGATGGAGAATCTCGATCCGACTCCTCGAGCCCGGAAGGCGCAAGACCGCTACAACCCTTCCAGACGTAAGAGATGGCGATGCCCAGCTCTGAGGGAACCTCGATCTCGCATCCGGCCCGGAGGCGGACTACGAGGTAGACCGCAGATGCTAGAAGTGCCAGAAGAAGGAATGCGAACAGAACCGATCTCTTGAACGATGGAAGCTTAGGCGACAACGGCCACAACCCCCTTATTTCCACTGGATACCGACATCATGCAAGGTGGTCCATTTGAGCTTCAGGCCGATGGCCTTTGGACCGATCTCCGGACCGATCGGGCCCAGAGGCCAGCCATCAGTCCCTCAAATGCTCGAGAACCTCGAGAGCCTCCTTAACGTACTCGAGCTGGCTCTTCAGCCTCCCCAGATCCTGCTCATCCCCCATCTCCTCGGAGATCTCCCTGATCTTCTGGAGGATCACCCTCTGGAGCTCTTCTTTCGCCTGATCTGCCCCGTCTTTCTGCCCCATCTTTCCGGATGTCGGTTCGCGATGGGCAATTTCACCATAATCTCTGGTTTCAGGTGATGAAACCACTTTTTCGCCTCGCTCCACCCCCAACTCTGTCGCTTCACCCCTCCCTTCCTCGGGAGCCGAGATTGAACGCGCCTTCTCCGAAGGTCTCCCCTCAGATTCGGCGGCGACTTTTTCCGCCTGAGAGGGAACCTGCAGCGCGGCACCCTCCTCAAAGGAGCAGACCGGGCAGACCACCTCACCTCTATAGCGGAAGAGCGGCGCACCGCAGTCGTGGTGGGTGGCCAGCATCGTCCCCCCCATCTCCAGGAGCCTCGTTATCCTCTTAATGGCCTCTTCTTCTTCCATCCGGATCACCAAGTACAACTGAGCAAAACCATGCACTACGTCGCCGACGTCGATATAAAACGATTCGAAGCCACCATATATTTAAATATGACAACCAAGTCATAACCTCTTGGGACGGACTTACCCTTAACCTTTTTGCCGTCTTGAAAATGTGGTGATTCCATGGCAGCTGAAAATGTGATTAAGCAGTGCGTCGAAGTTTTAGAGCGCATCATGAGCGACGATACCGTTCCAAGAAATATAAGACGTTCTGCAGAGAGCGTAAAGTCGACCCTTCTCAAAGAGGAGGACTCTGAGGCTATCAGAGCCGCATCCGCCATATCAATCCTTGACGAGATCAGCAACGACCCGAACATACCCCTACACACCAGAACCCTGATCTGGAACGTCGCCAGCCAGCTCGAGACCGTCCCCATCGAGTGACGCCACGGAGACGAAGGCCGATCGGCCAAGGACCAATGGTACAAAAGGTCAAAAACGCTCTCCAATCGAGTTGCATTCTATCATCCAGATCGCATTTCTGACGTATAGCGAATCCGCATAAAGGATCCATATATAAGGAAAGATGAGGGAAGGCTAGGAGGAAAGGGAAAGGCTAGGAGGAAAGATAAGGGAAGTCTAGAGCTCTCATATATTCAAGGAGAACCGCCGCGCCAGAGCATGACCCCTTTGTTTCCACTGGAGTCTTTCGACCCTTTTGCTTTCACTGGAAGCCCCCACCCCAACATTTCCCCTGGAGAGCCCCCAACCCCATCACTTCCACTCTAACAGATGATCTGAGACAATATCTAAGACTCAGTGCCAGACCTCGATCTCAGCGGGAGGAAGAGATAGATATGATAGGTCACTAAAAAAATACCAATATTTTTCCTTTATGAGTCAAACATCGCACCCCGCTGCAAGCAGCGGGGCATGTTCGCGATGTTCATCA
>CAZHAO010000167.1:0-4721 GCA_964530375.1 uncultured Methanotrichaceae archaeon | reverse complement strand
GGGTGATGGTGGAGGGGGTGGGGCTCGCCGAAATGGTGAAGACCGAGGTCCCCGAGATGATGATATCGGGGTCGGTGGGATTGAACGTCTACAACGGCCTCGCCGTCGGGGCGCTCTCTCCCTCATTTCAGAGGCTGACCCTATCGCCGGAGCTATCCTTCCGGGAGATGGAGGAGCTTTTGGCTCGGATCCCAAACCGCCCGGACCTGGAGGTTCTGGTCCAGGGGAACGTCGAGGCTATGGTGGCCGAAAACTGCCTCCTCTCCTCGGCCCTGGGGTGCGACGTCGTCGCCGGGGCAGGGGAGGCCTTCTGGGGTATCGAGGACGAGACGGGCCGCGTCTTTCCCGTTCGAAGGGACGGCGAGTGCAGGACCCACGTCCAGAACGCCGTCGAGCTCTCCCTGATAGACGAGGTGCCGAAGATCGTCGATCTGGGGGTCGAGGCGATGGCCATCGACGCCCGGTCCAGGACGGCCTGCTACGCCCGAAGGATGGCCGAGATCTACGGCGAGGCCGTGGAGGAGGGCGACCTCGACCGGCTCAAGAGAGAGGCGAGGGAGATATCCCTCGGCGGGATCACCAAAGGCGCCTTCCTCCGGGGGAGGAACGAATGAGGCCGAGTTCGGCGAAGAGATCGATGATGAGCTGACTGAAGAGGAGTTGACGATGACGGAACCCTCCTTCGCCAAAGGGCGGCACGAGGCGCTCCGCCCCGACTATCGAAGCGGGATATGCTGCGTCTGCGGCCACCTTCTATCAAACCACCTCAAGGACGGGGAGGGCTGGAGGTGCAACGAGCGGGGCCTCGACGGGAGGCAGTGCGAGTGCTTCCTCCGGCAGATCCTGACGGGGACGGAGCGGGAGAAGGACTTCTACGATCTGGGGTGGAGGATGAACGTCTCGGAGCGGGAGATCTGGGAGTTCAAAAAGAGGTTTAGGGACTCCTACCGGAGATGGTAGCCCCTTCAAAAACGTAAGATCAGAAGGGGATGATGCCGTCGTAGATCTCGGCCCCGAACTCCAGGGACTCCTTCACCGAGGCTTTGTCCTTCATCAGAAATATCCGCTCGTTTTTGGTCTCTGCGCATTCGATGGTTTTTTTCAGGACCGGGGCGTACTTGCTGGACAGATCGAGGCTGACGGCGTACCCGGCCAGGTCACTGACGACGGAGCAGTCAGGGCGGGCCATAAAAATGATGCGCCCCCTCCGACCGGCTGCGGCGATAGGCCAACGGCTTTGGCGGAGATCTCACCTATCCATCGCCCTCCGCCGGAGGTCTTTGGGCATCTTCTCGATGGCGTACCGCAGAGCGGTCCGGGGCATCGAGGCCTTGTTCTTCACCACGTAATCGAAGACCTCCTGCTGGTGGCTTTTGCTCGCCTCCTTAAGCATCCAGCCGTACCCCTTCTGGACCAGGTCGTCTTTGTCCTCCAGGAGGAGGTCGGCTATCTCGAAGACGTCGTCGAGGAACTCGCCCTTCCGGGCCGGCAATATCAGGGTCACCGCCGCCGCCCGCCGGAGCCACCTGTTATTCGAGGCCGTCCAGCCCTTGAGGTTCGTGACGAACTCGGGATACATCTCGACGAAGGAGCCGAGGGCGTGGTTGCATAGTGTGTCGCACTTGGCCCAGTTGTTGACGTACTGGGCGATCCACCTCTCGAAGAGGGCGAAGTCGGAGGGCTCGTATTTCTTCCTCTGAGTGTAGGCCCACTCGAAGGCGATGGCCGCCTCCTCGAAGTAGTCCGACTTCAAAAGCTCCTCGCAGATCGAGAAGATCTCCCCCTTCTCCAGGGACTTGATCTCAGAAAAGCGCCTCTTCGCGATCTCCCTCACGACGGCGGCCTTCACGCCGTGGAGCAACACCCCCTCTTTGAAGAACCGCTGGCCGCTCTCCCTCGTCATCTCGTCGGCCTTCTCCTCCAGGTCTCTTCGCACGGCGGCGACAACGTCATAGCTCATAGTTTAGACCCTATCGCAGACCGGCTATTATTTTTTGCGGATCGGGGATTTCGTCAATTCCCAGGCCGGAGGCGGAAAACAGGCGGCGGCATGGGTGGAGGTCAAAGATCAATAGATCAAAACTGCCAGTTCTGAGACCTGGGATATCTTCTCGAAATCGCGATCCCTGGATATTAGCCTCTCTGCGCCGTTGGTGATGGCCGTACCAGCGATCAGAACGTCCAGCGTGTTCACGGGCGTTCCCCGGCTCAGAAGATGGCCCATGATCACGCCGGCCTTTTCGGCAGCCCTAATCTCGAAGTCCAAGATCTCCATGCCGGCGAAAAATCGCCTGGAGAACTGCTCCTCCCCCTCAGACCTCCTGTGGTTGATCCCGGCGAAGATCTCGTAGCAGCTTATGATGGTGGTAGCAGCGTCCTCGCCGACGAATTCTCGGATCTGGTCAGATCCTCTGAAGAGGTCGATGAGGGCGCTGGTGTCGAGGACTATCATACCCTCGACCTCGATAGCTCTCTGATCTTCCTCGAGTCCTCTTCAAGTCCTCTCAGCAGCTCTTCGTCTTTGATGGCGCCGAAGTAATCGGCGAGGTTGAACTTCTCCCATCTCATCAGCCTATCGATCACATCGCTGAAGCTCTCTCCCTCTCTCTTTTCGCCCTTCAGCATCTCGTAAGTCTCTTCTCTGATGGAAAGGGTTTTGGTTCCCATGCATCTGTGTATGTGTGCACAGCAGTATATCAGCTTCGCCTTTGAGAGTTCGAGCATCGGATCTTCTGATCTCCTCTTACTCCTCGCCAAAGTAGTCCAGATCGACCCTCTTAACCCTGTAAGTTGCGACGTCGGCGACACCGATGTCGTGGTCTATCATGAACTGGGCGAGCTGCTCCCCATCGATCAGGACTATCTTCGGCTGCTGAATTGCCTTGACGTAATCGTTCGCCTCTTTTGTGAACTGAGATGTGGTGATCAGGACACCTTTTCCAGCCCTGTTTCCCATCAAGCTGCCGGCGAAGGCCTGGACCGTGGGCCTTCCCACCGCCCCCTCCCATCTCTTGGCCTGGATGTAGACGGCGTCGAGGCCGAGCTTATCCTCTTTTATGATGCCGTCGATGCCACCGTCGCCGCTCCTGCCGACGGCTTCACCAGCGTCCTTTCTGGAGCCTCCGTAGCCCATGGCGACGAGGAGGTCTACCACAAGCTTCTCAAAGAAATCTGGAGAGCATCCCATTATCCGGTCGAGGAGATCCTGGGCCAAATCCCTTCGCAGATTCTGATAGCCTGCCTCTAAGACCTCTTCAGGAGTTTTGATCTTGCCAGTGGTATCGTCCTCTGGATCGGCGTTGTCATCTTTGGATGACCCGCCATGAAACTCCAGAAATTCTGGAAACTGTTTTAGAAATTTGACGTTGATCTCGGAAGGATTCTCCTTCAAGATAGCCAGGCCTCGATCATTTATCCTGAACTTTCCCCTGCCCGTGCTCTCCAGAAGTCCCGCCTTTTTCAAGTATGTCCTTGCCCAGGCGACTCTGTTGTCGAGCTTCGCCTGCCTTCCGCTGGGAAGCAGCTCACGCCTCTCTTCATCGTTCAGCGCAAATCCTTCTGCCAGAGTCTCTATGACCTCGTGAAGGCTGTGCTCTTCTCCATCTCCCAACGCCTTCAAGAGCGGGAACAAAAAGCTTTGGAAATCTGGAACCGTCATCTCTGCCGACCTCACCACAGTTCCTATTTCAGTCCAGATAATTAAGTTCTGTGCTCCTCCGCTCCCGAAAGGTCCTCGCCCCCAAGCCCGCGCTCCCGGCATTGGCCCGAGACTGTCCCGCGCCGGGCTGAGACGGAATTTTTCGCCACCCTCTCTCGCCTCTCCCTCGTTCTTCAGACCCCCGATCCTCCTCATCCCTCAGGGACTTTCGCGAGCTTTCTATATCCCATCTGCCGAAAAAGCCGGAGGTTGAAGCCCATGGAGAAAGGGCTTTTTAGCACCTCGATCGAGGGACCTTAGATGACCACCCCCGAAGATAAAGAGAGAGCCGCCGCGACCATCGATCCATCCTCTCTGAATGAGGCGAAGGAGGCGATCGCCGTCGTCTGCAAGCTTTTTCTCGAAAGGCTCGACCGGCTCGAAGCGGGCCTTCCGAACGTCCGGACGGCCCGGGACGCGGGCCAGTTCGCCAGGGCCCTCTCGATGTACCTCCTCGCCTCGCTTCCCCTAAAGCCCGAGACCTGCCCCTTCTGCGTCCAGCATTCCTTCGGAAACCGCTGCGCGGGTTGCGACTACGCCGAGACCCACGGCGGGAGGTGCGACGCCGAGACCAGCGCCTTCTTCCAGCTCATCGAGGCGGTCGTCGACCTCGCTGGAAAGATCCACGAGGTCCGGGAGGGTCCGTCCCTTCCAGCCATCGATCCCGACGAGGGGAGGTTGAGGCTGAAGAGATCGATCGACAGGTCGAGGGAGGCGGCTGAGAGGCTCTCGGCCGAGACGGCCGGGGCCGACGTCTCCGGGCTGATGGAGGCGAAGAGAAGCTACATCGGGGCGATCCTGGAGGCGCTGCCCGCCGATCTCATCGGCTCTTCTGAGGTTTTTCGGTCCCTCGAGGAGGTCGGATCGAAGCTGGAGCGGTATTGGTGAGCCTCGAAAAGCTATAAATCAAACTTCACCCAATATGTAGTGAAGGTGTGGCCATGGACATAAAAGAGACGCTCCGGCGGTATCCTTGCATCGTCGTCTTCAGCCTCTTCTTGCTGATCATGCTGATAATAGTCTT
>CAZHAO010000166.1:0-4778 GCA_964530375.1 uncultured Methanotrichaceae archaeon | reverse complement strand
TGACATAATATCCTCGTGGTTACAAAATAAATAATAAATGAAAAAAAATGAGTTGGTGGGGTCTAACTACCTCATCGATCCCAGCCACTTCCTGATCTCTTCTGCGGCGATCTCCCTTCCGCCGAGGCCGAAGGCCAACGCTACGGCCACCGCTATGGCTCCGAGCAACAGGCCGAAGGCCAGGTTGATTATCTCGTTGGCGAGGCCCATATGCCTCAGGGCCATAGCGCCTGCGAAGACGAGGATCGATATCCTGGCAGCGCCGGCAGCCAGCTTTGCCGAGGTCATGCCGCTACTAATCACCGCCTTGTGGGCGAGGTTTGCGAGATAGACGCCGATGGCGAAGATGATCAGCCCCATCAGGACGTGGCTGGCGAAGACGGTGAACTCGTAGATGATCTCGGCCAGGAGCGCGAACTTGAGGATCTGGGAGGCCTCGATCAAGGCGAAGAGCATTATCGATGCCAGGACGAGGTAGCCCACGATCTGCGATGGCGTCTTTGCCCCTTCCGCAGGCTTCCAGGCGCACCCCAGCCATTTTGGCATGGAGTCGAACCCTATCCCCTCCAGGAGCTTGACGACCAGCTCGGCGATCACCCTCCCGAGCACATATGCGATGGCCAGGACCAGAGCCGCTCCAAATAAGGCCGGCAGGATTCCAAGTATCTGGTTCAGCATGTTGGAGACGGGAACGGTGATGGCGTTGATCGCCAGGGCATCAAGGGCCGCAATCAGGACCGGGATGAGGATGAGGATGTACACCAAAAGGCCGATAAGACCCGATAGGCCCATCTTGCCGAGGACCTTGGAGAGCCCGATCCTTTCGCTGAGCCGCTCGGTTCCAATGGCCAAGAGGAGGTTTGAAACTATCTTTTGAAGAATGCGGGCGATGAACCATCCGATGAGGAGTATGATCGCGGCCGCAAAGAGGTGGGGTATATATCCGAGGATCTTGCCGATCATGAGCTCCAGCGGCGCCAGAAGTCCTGCCAGATCAAGAGCGTTCAAGATCAGGGGCAAAAACAGCAGGAGCACCAGGAAGAAGACGATCTCCGCCGCCGTCTGGCTCAAGGGCATCTCCGCCTTTTCGAGACCCGCTCTGGCGCCGAAGCTCTCGTCGACCTTTGCGGCCGTGAGGACCCGGAGAACCACCTTCTTTAACACCGTCGCAATAACCCACGCCACTATCGCCAATACCAGCGCAGCAAAGAGCTTTGGAATGTATGCGAAGACCTTATTCAATAGCTCATTGAGCGGCTGGGCCACCAGAGTCAGTCCCAGGATCTGGAAGAAGGCGATCAATACGAAGAAGAGGAGCACATAGTAGATTATCTTCGAGATCCATCGATGCGGTTCGATCGACTGGGCCTTTTCCTCTCCGGCCACCTTTGCCGCTATTCTTTTATCGAGGCCGGTCTTCTGCAGCGCCTTCCCGATTATGCGGGAGACTATCAGGGCGATCAGCCATCCGACTATCAGAACAGCGAGTGCCCCAATGATATTCGGACCGTAGGGTCCAAATGCTTGAAATATCTGGTCCATTTCTCTCATAAGCCTCCGCCTCCATCGACGGTAAACTTCTAATTTGATTTTATTCGTATTTATAGATTATGGGCGGAAAATCTCTAAAAATCCTAACTATAACATATTTATTATAGTATAAATAAAATTTATATTTTGAATAATACGGTGTCTAAGCCTTATGGAAATTTTCAATCTATAATATTTTAGAATTAATATGGTTTAATTTACTGATATTATAAGTTGAAATATATCACTTATTCAATTGAGATATGCATCAATAAAGCTAAAATGTAGCCTGAGCAGAAACCCAGCACTTCGAGGACGTCCCTCCCGAGGTCTGGGAGGGATTCTTACGGCCTCGCGAGGGCTGCGGGGCTGGACCGAGGGGTGGGGATCTGACAGGCAGTAAATGATAAATCAAAAGCGGTTCGGCTGGTCGAATCAGTTGCCCCACCATTCGAGGGATTTCTTTTGGAGCTCCGGCGATGTATATTGGTCGCGAAATTCTCTGAGGCCCCCCGCCCAGGTAAGACGGAGCTTCTTTCGTTTCGGCTTCGCCCTCCTCTCCACCAGGAACTGGGCGAAATCCCTCACCTCCTCTTGGAGGTCTGGGGGGAGCTTTTCCATCAGCTCTTCTATGCTCTCCATCAGCCTCAACTTTGGCTCTGAAGAGATATATAATTATCCTGGAATGGGGCCCTTCGGCTCAGTAAGCAAAGACCACTTATATCGCATGGTATTTTATGATTTTTTGAGGTCTGAGACGATCCGGCGGCGATGAAGATATGGGCGACTTGAAGACGTACCTGGCAGAGGTGAGGCGGGAGTTCGGGACCGGGGAGGCGACCGAGCACACCCACCGGTCGGCGCTGAAGGGTCTGGTGGAGTCCTTCGCCCCCAATGTTGTCGCCATCAACGAGCCGAAGCACGTCGACTGCGGAGCCCCCGACTACGTCGTCAAGAGGGGCGATCTATCGGTCGGCTACATCGAGGCGAAGGACGTCGGAAGGTCCCTGGACGAGGCCGAGAGGTCCGAGCAGCTGGACCGATACCTGCGATCCCTGGAGAACCTGGTCCTCACAGACTACCTGGAGTTTCGCTGGTACCATCGGGGCGAGCTTCGGGAGAGCGCCCGCTTGGCAAGGCTCACAAGAGACGGCAAGATCGTATCGGAGAAGAAGGGCGAGGCGGAGGTGGCGCAGCTCTTCGAGAATTTCCTCGACCAGACCCCGACCCCCATCACCTCCTCGAAGGAATTATCCGAGAGGCTGGCGCGGCTCGCCCACCTGATCCGGGACGCTGTGATCAGGGCCTTCAAGCAGGAGGGGGCCGACTCGGCCTCAGCCCCTGCCCCGGTATCGCCCTCCCTCCGAAACCTCAGGCGGGCCTTCGCCGAGGTCCTGATCCCGGACCTGGACCTGCCTGAGAAGACCGCCGAGTTCGCGGACATGTACTCCCAGACGATCGTCTACGGCCTCTTCGCCGCCCGGTGCAACCACGCCGGACCCGAGCCCTTCCGCCGTCTTGGGGCGGCGAGGGAGATCCCGAGAACGAACCCCTTCCTCCGCCAGCTCTTCGAGACGATCACGGGAACCGCCCTCGACGACGAGCCCTACGTCGGCTACGTCGACGACGTCGTCACCATCCTCGACCACACCGACCTGGACTCGGTCCTCGCGGACTTCGGGAAGAGGACGAAGCAGGAGGACCCGGTCGTCCACTTCTACGAGACGTTCCTCGCCGCCTACGACCCCGCCCTCCGGGAGAGGCGGGGCGTCTACTACACCCCCGAGCCGGTAGTCTCCTTCATCGTCCGGTCGGTGGACTCGATCCTCAAGACCTCCTTCGGCCTCGGCGGAGGGCTGATGGACTCCTCGGTCGTCGAGTACGAGGAGGAGGCGCCGATCCTGGACCGTTACGGGAAGCCGGACCCGTCAAAGCTTCCCTTGAGGGCGAAGAAGACGAGCCCCAAGGTCCTGATCCTGGACCCAGCCTGCGGGACCGGGACCTTCCTCTACGCGGTCATCGACCACATCCGGCGGGACTTCATGGAGCACGGGAACGCCGGGTTCTGGTCGGCCTACGTGAGAGACCACCTCCTCCCCCGGATCTTCGGCTTTGAGCTTCTGATGGCGCCTTACGCCGTCGCCCACTTCAAGCTGGGGATGATGCTGGCGGGCCAGGACCTCCCCGAGGGGGAGAGGGAAACCTGGGTCTACGACTTCAAGAGCGACGAGCGGCTCGGGGTCTACCTCACCAACACCCTCGAAGAGGCCGAGAATCCCTGGAAGAACCTCTGGGGCTACGAGGCGATCGGCCGGGAAGCCCAATCGGCATCGGTGGTGAAGCGGGACAAGCCGATAATGGTGGTGATCGGAAACCCGCCTTACTCCAACTTTGGGAGGATGAATCGGGGAGAGTGGATTCTCGATCAGCTCAAGGACTACAAAAAGGACCTGAACGAGAAGAAGCTCAATCTCGATGATGATTTCATCAAGTTCATCCGCTGGGGTCAGTGGCGGATCGAGCAGACTGGCTACGGGGTTCTGGCCTTCATTACCAACAATACCTACATCGACGGAATAACTCACCGAAGGATGCGCAAGTCGCTGATGGAGACGTTCTCGGAGATCTATATTTTGGACCTCCATGGAGATTCAAGAAAGAAGGAAAGATCCCCGGATGGATCTGGGGATGAGAACGTCTTCGATATACAACAAGGAGTAGCAATTGGAATCTTCGTCAGAGCTGAAAATAAAAACAGACCTGCTAAAGTTAATCATTCTGAGCTATGGGGTATTCGAGAGAAAAAGTACGCCCAACTGCAAGAGGCGGACGTCTCAACCACCAAATGGACAAATTTGGAACCGAAAGCGGATCAGTTCTTCTTTGTTCCAAAAGATTTCATTCTAGAGGCTGAGTATTCAAGTACTCGGATTTTATCAGATCTTTTTACAATTCACCAAAATGGATTGAAGACTGACAGGGATGATTTGTTCTTCGATTTTGATCATGAAACGCTCAAAAATCGGATTTATACCTTCTATTCTGACACGGGATTAGAACCAGAATTTCGAAAAAATTTCCGCATAGAGAGTACTTCAAGCTATGATTTGTTGTCTCGAAGATTAAACACGTTTTTTGATCCGATCAACATTCACTTATCACTCTATCGCCCGTTCGATCATAGATATCTCTACATTGGTCATCGGTTAAGCCCACCACTCCTCGGTAAAACGCTTTCTAGTTACATG
>CAZHAO010000165.1:0-4852 GCA_964530375.1 uncultured Methanotrichaceae archaeon | reverse complement strand
GCAGCGGGCGGATACGGGCCGGAGGCCCCCGAAGGGCCCGTCGGCACCTCAGAGGCGGTCGCCCCTGGAGGCGGGGTCCAGAGGACCCTTCCCCTCACCTCCGGCGGAGGGCGGCTCGACCTCGACCTGGTGGCGGCCCCGCTGCCCGGCGGCCTGAGGGTTCTGGGGCAGGCGCTTCTGCTCTACATCGTTGCGGAGGGGCCCGAGGGGATCGTCCTGGTGGACCAGCACGCTAGTGCCGAGCGGGTCCGGTACGAGACGTTGGCGAAAAAATACGCCTCCGGCACCATAGCTCAGGAGCTGATCGAGCCGATCACCCTGGAGCTCTCGCCGAAGGAGGAGGTGATGCTGGAGGAGTGGGGCGAGGTTCTGGAGGAGATGGGCTTTGAGATCAGCCCCTTCGGCAGGAATACATATCACGTCCGGTCGGTCCCGGCCGTCGGCCAAAGGCTCGAAAGCCCCGAGGCGGTCCACGACGTTCTTAGGGATCTATTCGCTTTGGGGAGGGTGGGGACGGAGGCGACGGGAAAGGATGCGATCCTGAAGCTTCTCGCCTGCCGCGGCTCGATCAAGGCCGGCACCGAGCTGGGATGGAAGGAGATGCACGACCTTCTGCGAGATCTCTTCTCTTGCGAGAACCCCAAGACCTGCCCTCACGGAAGGCCCACCGTCGTCACGATATCGCAGGTCCAGCTGGAGAAGATCTTCGGTCGGAGATGATTCTTCCACCACCATCAAGATCCGTGGGTCGGCTTTCGCCTCAGCTGGTTTGCGCCCAGGGCCTCTGCGGCCACGCCACCTCGCCTCCGCCTCCGCCCTCTGGGAGGAGGGGGTCCTCGCCGAGGGCGAGACTGCGCGGTTTGCGACCAGAAGCGTCCCCCTCTCCGCCGAGAAGAGGGGCGACCTGATAGAGATGGACTTTCCGGCAGAGCCGTCGAATGCTCGCCGCCGATGCTCGAAGCTGCCCTGGAGGCGCGGGTCGGGCACGTCGGCGAAAACAGGTTCGACCTCCTGGAGGAGCTGGACTCCGAGGAGGCCCTCTGCGCCCTTCGGCCAAAGTTCAACCTCATGAAGAAGCTCCCGGTCCGGGGGGTGATCGCAACGAGCGCGAGCGACTCCCCTGATAACTACTTCGTCTCCCGGTTCTTCGCTCCCGCCCTGGGGGTCGACGAGGACCAGGTGACGGGATCGGCTCACCGCGGTCTTGGGCCACGCGGGGCTGAAAAGCTCGGGAAACGGGAGCTTGTGGGCTATCAGGCCTCGGAGCGGGGCGGGGTAAGTCCGCGTCCTGGTGGGCGAGGATGGAGATCGGGTCGTTTTAGGCGGCGAGGCGGTGACGGTCATGAGGGGAGAGCTGATCGAAGGGTAGACCGAGCCGATCAGCTGACAAGATACGTCTTGGTTATTGTGGCAATTAAAAGAGCTATCAGCAGAGAGCCGATAGACTGCTCTAAAATGGCCAATCTTTTGTACAATCCGTCGGTCTTGAAGTCGACTGATGGATAGATAAAAGAAGCAAGCTGGGATGTGAACGTGATTAAGCTGAATAAGAAGGGATCTTTCAAGGTCATCCGTTCCTCCTTCTGGGCGGTCCTATAAGTCAATTCGATCCCCTGGTCGGTTGATCCCTCATCCAAAATCTCTCTACGAACATACTTCTTGATGCCGTTTCCTCTCCAAAAGAGAACACCAAAGAATGATATGATGAAGACCGACCAAGCAAAGGGATAGATCGGCTTAACACCAAACCCGTAGAAGATCCACTCAAGATAGTCTAGCGGTCCTTTTACAGGGCTTTTCGCTCTGAAGGCGTAGTAGCAATCGTTGGCTTCATCATAACGTTCCAGATCTTTATAGTTCTTTACCAGGGCCAGGTATACGGCACCATCATAGACTAAAGGATCTTTTATGGACCTCCAGTCAACGTAAAATCGACCGAATTTGGTCCGATTTAAATTGAGGGTGCTCTCCTCGCCGAATGTGGCGCCGTCGAAGTACGCATCTCCTTCGAATTTGGCGCTATTCAATTCGGTTATCCCATTGAATCCAGCACCCTCAAAAAAGGTTATAAATCCGTTGAATTGTGCCTCTCCGAAGTAGGCATTTTTCTTGAATTGTGCATCATCAAATACCGCAAACCCGTCAAATCTGGCTCCTATGAAGGTGACGTCTCCTTCGAAGGTGGCATCTCGGAAGTCTCCGTGTAATTCAAACCCCTCACCGAACTCAGCTCTCCAAAAATTAGCTATATTTTTAAAGGCGCTGCCGATAAAGGCTGATTCGCCAATAAATTCAGCCCTCAAGAAGTTCGCTTCTCGATCGAAATAAGCACCGTTGAAGGTGGCGCTTTTTTGGAATATGGACCCTCTAAAATCTGCACGACTTGAGAATTCAGTGCCGTCGAATTCAACGGGCTCGTTGAAGACGGCATCTCTGAATATTACGTCACCTGCGATATAGGAGTTCTTGATGCTTATCGGAGAGTTCACGAGCTTCGCCGCATCAGAAAGACCATATTGTACTTCGATTAAAGTGCGTTCGATGGACGTTGAGGTTAGGTTTAATCCGGTCAGGTCGAGATCGCCCACTATGATCACGTTGACATAGTCCACAGGCGCCCCTTTCGAGATATTTAGCATTATATCGCTGGAATTTATTTTAATCGTTGAACCGCCGGCTACGCCCGCCAACAGGAGAGCAGCGAATAGCAATAGCAATAGCAATATCCATCGCCTCATCTCGACCCCCTGGTGCAGAAGGTGATGGAAAAGATGCTCGAAATCCCCTCCATCACCCACACAGCCTCTAAACCCTGCTGCTGCCGTCTGCCTTTATTATCATACCATAGTCGCCCACGAGCCACCCTTCTTCTGGGTCAAGGAAGAAGAGCCCCCTCAGATCCAGGGGGACGCCGGTCTCCACCTCCTGCCAGCTTTTGCCCCCGTCAGAGGTCCTCTTGATCAGTCCTTTCTCCCCCACCATCCAGCCGTTCTCGCGGTCCAGGAACTGAATATCCTGGATAGCGCCATCCTTCTCATCCATATTCACAGGGTCCCAACCGTCTCCACCATCGCTGGTGGAGAAGAGCATCTCTCCGGCCAGCCAGCCGCTCTGGTTATCGGTGAAGGCGAGGGCGAAGCACCTGATGGGACAGCTCGGATGGCCGCAGGAGAGGTTCTGCCTCCTCCAGGTGGCGCCACCGTCATGGGAACTTACCACCTCTCCGAGTCCCCCGGCAGCCCAGATGTTGTTCTGGTCGACGACCGCGAGATCGCCCTGCACCAGGGCGTAACCCACCGCCATGTTGCCGGAAACGCCGGTGTCCCCCCAGCCCCAGTGCTCGCCGCCGTCGGTGGTATGGGCCAGGAAAATATTCTGGCTGGGGAAGCGGTTCGCTGCCAGGGCCCAGCCCTCCCTCTGATCGAAGAACTTTACGGCGAAGAACTCACGATCCCGCTGATCGTAGAGGTCGCCGCTCTGATCTCTCCAGGTGTCGCCCCCGTCCGCGGTGCGGAGGATGGCCCCTTCATGCCGCCAACCGCCGGCAGGCGGCTGACTTTGGTCCCAGCGAGTCTCAGAAGTTCCCACCGCCCATCCGTTTTGCCGATCGACAAAGCATATGCTGTCCAGGCGATGGCAGCTGAATAGGTCGTCGGAAGGGGGCGCGTCTTCGTATTGGACCTGCCAGGTATCGCCGCCGTCGGAGGTGTGCAGCACCACCTGGCCCCAGAGGTTGGGGACTGAACTTGTGCTGCCCGCCGCCCAGCCGCTATCGCCGTCTGCGAAGAAGATGTCGTGGAGGATGTAGTGCCGGTTTATGTAACTCTGCTCAAAGAGGCAGTCGCAATCGCGACAGGTCTCTCCCGGAGCGATCACATCGGGGCAGGCGTCCCAGGCCCGGCTCGATCGGGCCAGGAGGTCGTGATCTCCCACCAGCACCGCGTGGTCGTCCACCAGAGCCAGGGCGAAGAACCCCTCGGGCATCAAGACCGAGAGGGGGTTGGCCTCCGCCATCCGGACCTTGGTCCAGGTGGCGCCGCCGTCCTCTGTTCTGTAAACCGGCGGACCCCAGGCGGCTATGTAATTGAACCCGGCGGCGTAGCCTCTCTCTTCGTCTATGAACTGGATGTCCACCAGGTTGTCATAGAATCCGCCCGGCTCCTGCCTCTCCCAAGTCTTCCCCCCGTCGGAGGTGTGGAAGACAAAGCCGCCGTCAACGGCGCTTGACGTTGGAAATCCTGCAGCCCAGCCGTGGTTTATGTCCACAAAGTCGACGGCTTTGAGGGCGATATCCTCCCCGGGACAATACTGCTCCTCCCAGGTCGTCCCGCCGTCGGTGGTGCTGTAGACGGCGCCGGCGTGGCTTATGCGAACGTCTCCCTCCGCCAGCCTCTTGGACCCCACGGCCCATCCCGTTTCTGAGTCGACAAAGTCTATGCGGTTGAGGAGGGAGACGTCGTCGGGAAGGGCCTCTTGGGTCCAGTTCAGCCCGCCGTTCGAGGTGTGCCAGATGCTGGCCGTCCAGTCATCGTCCTCGCCTCGCCAGTCCCGGTGGATCGGCCGGACGGCGGTGGCCCAGCCGTTGAGGGGGTCGGAGAAGGCCAGGCCCCTGAACTCGTCGGAGGTGTTCACCTTCTGGAGGGTCCAGTGGTCGCCGCCGTCGGAGGTGTGGAGGATGGTCCCGTTCGTTCCCGCCGCCCATCCGAGGTCCGGGCTACCGAAGAAGACGGCGTTGAACGTCTCCGCCGCCCCGGCGTCCTGGGCGGTCCAGGTCAGGCCTCCGTCGGTGGTCTTGATTATGGTGCCCGAAAACCATTTCTCCGCCTGGCTCCAGTGAGGCTCCCCCGCCGCC
>CAZHAO010000164.1:0-4859 GCA_964530375.1 uncultured Methanotrichaceae archaeon | reverse complement strand
TGACGATCCTCTCCCTGCCGGTGTAGCCTCGGGCGATCCTGAGGGCCGCCATCGTCGCTTCGGTCCCTGTGTTGACGAACCTGAGCATATCGATGCTGGGATAAAGCCCCGCGATCCTCTCGGCGAGCGCGACCTCCAGCTCCGAGGGGGTGCCGTAGAGCCAGCCCCGCTCCAGCTGCTCGATCACCTTTGCCACGACCACAGGGTGTCGATGTCCCAGGATCATGGGGCCGTAGGCGAGACAGTAGTCGATGAGCTTATTGCCGTCCACATCCCAGAGGTAGGGGCCCTCGGCCCGGGAGACGAAGAAGGGGTATGGAGATATGGCCCTGACCGGGCTGCTGACGCCCCCCGGCATCAGCCTCTTTGCGACCTCGAAGAGCTTGCTAGAGGCATCAGAACTCATGAAATATGCACCGGATGGATGGACCCTTTGAAGATTAAAGAACCTTGCGATTAGCTGAACGTCTCTGGCCCCCTCTTCAGCCGAGCGGGAATAAAGGTCCGGCGGAGATAATCCTGGCGGGAGAGGTCAGCCCATCTCCCGCCATGCCCGCTCCTCCGCCCTCCTCGACACCTCCCTGAGGGGGAGGCCCACCTCCGAGGCGATCCTCCTGCAGTCCTCGTGTTCGGCCTTGATCTGGATCCTCTCGTCGCCAAAGAGGCTCACCTTCACCCGGACGGGGAAGACCTGCCCTTCGATCTCGACCTCGATCGTCCTCTCCTCCCTCCGAGCGACGAACCGATGAAGGGAAGGAAATATCCTGATCCCGAGGCTTCCCGTCTCCCTCATCACGATCCGGGCGAGCCGGTCCATCTCCTCCCTCCTCGCTATCACCTGAACTATGTTTGCGGGCCTTCCCTTCTTCATCAGCGCCGGGACGATGGCGACGTCCAGGGCCCCCTCCTCCATCAGGAGGTCGAGCAAGTTTCCTAAAACCTCTCCCGTCACGTCGTCGACGTTCGTCTCCAGCTGGACCACCCGATCTTGATCAGGATGGGCGGGGCGAGCTTCCTCCTCCGCCACCAGATCGCCGACGACGCCCCGGAGGAGGTTTGGGATCTCCAGATCCTTGGCGCCGGAACCGTACCCTGCTGCCTCGGCCCGGATGAGGGGGTACTCGCTGGCGACCTCGTCTGCAAACTCCGCCAGGATCGCCGCCCCCGTGGGGGTGAGCAGCTCCCCCTCGACGGGCCCGCCCCTCCAAAGGAGGCCCGAGGACTTCAGAACCTCCAAGGTCGCCGGGGCCGGGACCGGGAGGCGGCCGTGGGCCGCGACGACGGTACCAGAGCCGACGGATATCGGTAGCACAATGACCTTCTCGACCCCGATGCTCTCAAGCCCCGCACAGCTTCCGGCGATGTCGGCCAAGGCATCAAGCGCGCCGATCTCGTGAAAACGCGCCTCCTCCCGGTCTACCCCGTGAACCCTCCCCTCAGCCCCAGCCAGGATCTCCATGACCCTTTTGGCCCGGTCGAGGGCCGGAGGCGAAAGCCGCGACCCCGCAAGGATCGACCTCGCCTCCGCGAGGGTCCTGTACCTCTTCCCGCCCGCCTGGACCCTGACCCTGGCGGCCCCGATGTGGTGCTTCTCGTCTCTTTTGATCTCCAGGCTGCAGCCCACAGACTCCACGGCCGCCCTGACGGCATCGGGATCCGCGCCCAGGTCCAGAAGGCAGGCCATGATCATGTCGCCGGAGGCGCCCGAGGAGGGGTCGAAGAGGAGGACTCTCATGGCCGGAAGGTGATGTTCTGCATCGTTAAATAAAAATTGGTCTCCAACCTTCAGACCCGGATCGAGAATGCCGCCAACGATGAAGCTCTTATGGCGGCGTTTACTTTAAATCGAATAAGTCAATAACGATGGGTCGTGGCGCCTACAAAGTTCCGTATTACAACGGCTCATCTCTCCCATATGGAAACGGGCATCAAAGTGGAGTTGGGACCGAGCCTCGAATGATCGCATCAGGGAGTTAATCCAAATGCCTTTCGAATTTAGAAGACTTGAGATTCCAGATCTCATCCTCATAAAACCAAGGATATTCGAAGATGATAGAGGATCATTTGCGGAGATCTACAAAAAAGAGGATTTCGAAGAAGCCGGCATAAAAGGCGAGTTCGTCCAGGATAATCACTCTAAATCCTACTACGGTGTTCTGAGGGGGCTGCATTTCCAGCGGGAGCCGTACGCCCAGGCAAAAATAGTTCGATGCATCAGGGGCGTAGTTTACGACGTCGCCGTCGATCTGAGAAGAAACTCGCCCACATTTGGAGGATATTTAGGTGTAATCCTTTCAGAGAACAACCACCGCCAGCTTTACATTCCAAGAGGCTACGCCCATGGGTTCCTGGTATTGAGCGATATCGCTGAGGTCGTTTATAAGGTGGACAACATCTATTCTCCAGAGTGTGAAGGGGGGTTGATCTGGAACGATCCCGAGGTGGAGATCTCTTGGCCCATCGATGATCCCATCCTCGCGAAGAAAGACGGTGGTTGGCCTACCCTGAGCCGTTTAACTGAAAGGGATCAGCTATTTAAATATTAACTTAGGAGGGCAGATGGTGAAGGCGCTTATACTCTCGGGAGGGCATGGCACAAGGCTCCGGCCGATAACCCATTCTCAGCAGAAGCAGCTGATACCCGTAGCCAACAAGCCGATTTTGTTCTATACGATGGAGGACGTGATCGAGGCGGGGGCCGAAGAGATCGGCATAATCGTGGGCCCCAACAAAGAGCAGGTCATGGAGACGGTAAAATCAGCAGACTGGGATGCCGATATCCAGTTCATATATCAGAGCAAACCTCTCGGTTTAGCTCACGCCATCCTCATCGCCGAGGAGTTCTTGGGCGACGAAGAGTTCGTAATGTACCTCGGGGACAACGTCATAAAAGGCGGGATAACTCGACATGCAGAGAAGTTCTGGAGTTTGAGTCCCGATTCTCTGGTCCTCCTCACCGAAGTTGAGGACCCCCAGCGTTTCGGCGTGGCGGAGTTCGACGATGCCGGCAGGGTCAAGAGGCTCGTGGAAAAGCCGAAGGTCCCTCCCTCAAACTTCGCCCTGGCAGGGATATACTTCTTTAAGCCCGCTATCATTGAGGCCTGCAAGAGTATCAAGCCCTCCTGGAGGGGCGAGCTTGAGATCACCGACGCCATTCAGTGGCTGATCGACAACGGTGGGAGGGTTGAGGCCTCGAAGATAGAGGGGTGGTGGAAGGATACGGGCAAGGCTGAAGACATCCTCGAGGCCAACAGGTTGATACTGGATGAGCTGGTGGGCAAGAATGAAGGCGTTCTGACGGAATCCAAGATCTTTGGGAGGGTTGAAATAGGACCTGGAAGCTCCATTGAGAACTCCATCATAAAAGGGCCCTGCATCATAGGCAGAGGATGCAAGATATCCAACTCCTACATAGGCCCCTACACCTCGATAAACGACGAGTGCGAGATAGAGGGGACGGAGATGGAGGACAGCATAGTGATGGCCGGATGCTCCATCGTGAACGCCTCGAGGATCATCGAGAGCCTGATCGGCAAGAACGTCAGGATAAGGGAGAACGGCGAGAAGCCCGCTGGGAACAAGTTCATCGTGGGCGATAACTCGGAGATAAGGCTGTGATTTCTATGAGGATCCTGGTTACGGGCGGAATGGGGTTCATAGGCTCCAACTTCATAAGGCAAGTCCTGGATAAAGGCGATTGCTCCAAAGTGACCAACCTCGACGCCCTCAAGTACGGGTCCAACCCCGCAAATCTGGCCGGCCTCGAAGACGATAGATACTCTTTCGTCGAGGGAGATATATCCGACCGCGCCCTCGTCTCGGAGCTGGTAAAGGAGGCGGACGCGGTGGTGAACTTCGCGGCAGAGACTCACGTCGATCGGAGCATCTCTGCGCCCCAGGCGTTTCTGGAGAGCAACGTCGTCGGGGTCTTCACCATCCTGGAGGCGCTCAGGAGAGAGAACCCGGATGCGAAGATGATCCAGATATCGACGGACGAGGTTTACGGCGACATTTTTGAGGGGTCCTTCAGGGAGACCGACGCCATAAGGCCTTCGTCTCCCTATTCTGCCAGCAAAGCTGCAGCTGACGCCTTCGTTCTCGGATATGCGAGGACCTACGGCCTGGACGCCGCCATCACGAGGTGCACCAACAACTACGGGCCGTACCAGTTCCCGGAGAAGCTGATCCCAAAGGCGATAATAAGGCTGGCGAGGTCGCTGAAGATTCCGATTTACGGCACCGGATTGAATGTCAGGGACTGGATCTACGTCCAAGACCACTGCAGGGCCGTGGAGATGGTGATGAGAAGGGGACGGGCTGGCGAGGTCTACAACATATCATCCGGCGAGGAGAAGACGAACCTGGAGGTGGTGAGGGAGCTTTTAAGGATCATGGGCAAGGACGAGGCCCATATTGAGCGGGTCGAGGACAGGCCGGGCCATGATTTGAGGTACAGCCTCGATTCCACCAAGATCAGAGGCCTGGGCTGGAAGCCCCAGCGCCGTTTCGAAGAGGGGCTGAGGGAGACGGTCGAATGGTACTCGAAGAACGAGGATTGGTGGATGCCCCTCGCCGACGAGAGGACGCTGAGCCCTGCCCCCTGGAAGCTGGCATGGTGATTATATGAGGGTTGCTGTCATCGGTGCAGGTGGTCAGCTCGGGTCCGATCTGGTGGAGGCGTTTGATGCCGTGCCTCTGAAGCACGAGGAGGTCGACGTCGCCGATCCAGATAGCCTGGGGATTTTGAGCGACATCATGCCGGATATTGTGATCAACGCCGCCGCCTACGTCAGGGTCGACGATGCCGAGGAAAAGGCCGAGGAGGCCTTCCGGGTGAACGCGGTGGGGGCCCTGAACGT
>CAZHAO010000163.1:0-4913 GCA_964530375.1 uncultured Methanotrichaceae archaeon | reverse complement strand
AAATAAGTATGGCAAGCAACTTAGCTGCCCCACTCCTTGTTTTCATATTAAACCCCGAGGGTCAGAGGACCTGGCAGGTAGTAAAGATTTTGGTGGGGGAGCTACATTTGAATCTCATGACTCCATCCCCCAGCCTCCAACCAAAAGGTGGTCAGATGAGTCGAAAGGAGAATCTCCTCGCCTGGAACCGGGAGTACCGAGATAAGGGGAGGATCTGGCGGGGCGCGCCGCCGAAGCTGCCGGATTTGCACCCGGGATCGAGGGTTCTGGAGCTGGGGTGCGGGAACGGAAAGACCCTGGCTGCGATGATGAAGCGCCCCTGGCGGATCGCAGCCCTCGACCTCTCGCCCCTGGCGGTGAGGCTCGGCGAAAAGATCGCAGCCTTCTTCCAAGATCCGCCCTCTGAAGCCGACCTCCTGGTGGCGGACGGCGCGAGCCTCCCCTTCCAGGACGAGACCTTCGACGCAGTCTTCGCCTTCCACGTCATCGGCCACCTCCGCCAGGGCGACCGCCGCCGGGCGGCGCGGGAGGCGGCCCGGGTCCTGAAGGCCGATGGCCACCTCTTCTTCATCGAGTTCGGGGTCGAAGACATGAGGGCCGGGAAGGGCCTGGAGGTGGAGCCCAGAACCTTCAGGCGGGGCGGGGGCGTTTTGACCCACTACTTCTCCGAGGTCGAGGTCCTGGACCTCTTCGATATGCTCCGGCCGGTCTCCATCAGAACCGATAGACGGTCCACCAGAATCAGGGGCCAGGATCACCTCAGGGCGGAGGTCGGAGCGGAGTTTGCCAAAGGTTGAAAATTAAGGTGATATCGACCTTCACAACTTCGCCAGATCGAAGGCCCACCGGCTCACCCCCGGGGCGACGTTCCCGCATCGGCGGCGAAAATCGACCTCTAGACCCTCCTCTTCGAACCCCTTTATCAGGCCCTCGATCTGATGGCGCTTCTTGAAGGTGTAGAGTGGATCGCGCCGCCCGGCCTCACGATGGGGCTTATGAGACCGAGGATATCGTCCCTCCCGTAGGGGGTCGGGACGACCGCCCGATCGAACTCCACCTTCGTTCCGCTCTTCTTCAAGCAGCGGCATAATGCGAAGGCGTCACAGTTCACGATATCGATCTTCTTCCCGACGCGGTTTTGCCTCGCGTTCTCGGCGAGCCAGCCGCACGCCTCGGGGCTTATTTCGAGGGCCAGGACTCGGGCGCCAGCTGCGGCTAAGGGTATCGCGAAGGGGCCGACGCCGGCGAAGGGGACGATCGCCCGCTCTCCGGGCAGCGCCTTCGATGCCACCCTCATCCTCTCGGAACCGAGGCGGGGGTTGAAGAAGACCCGGGCGACGTCCAAGCTGTAAACGAAGCCGAACTCCCGGTGGATGGTGGCGGTGCAGCAGCCCGCCAGGACCTCGAAGCTCGCCACCCTTCTTTCGCCCTCCAGCTTCGAGATCTTGCGGAGGACGGTCCTGACGTTTTTGTGGCCTGAGATTATCGCATCTCCGATCTCTCTCTTCTGGCCTTCCAGCTCAGGGGGTATCGAGATTATTGCGACGTCGCCGACTAGGGATAACCGGGTTGGGACCAGATCCCGTCTCTCGTCGGATACTACGTCGGAGAGCTCGTCTCTCAGGCTCATGGCAACCTCCCTCTTTTTAAAAGATGAAATATGATTTGGCCGGCGGGGTAGTTTCAGGCTCGTCATTTCGCATCTTCGAACCTTCTCACGATCTGATATAAGATGCCTGAGAATAAGCCTATTCCGCACTGACGAGACTCGGTCATCTTCGAGGATGGATCTGTTCCATCCGATTCCATTCCCATCGCCTTCGACCCAACCTGCCCCACAACCGCTATATCCCTTGAAAGAGAAAGAAAGGTATGATCTTCGGGTCGATCCCGGTACGACCGCTTTGGTGAGGAAAGGATATGGCGAATAGTTGTCTCAATATTCTCATGCTGTTTATATTGATTCCAACGATCGTCGCGGGTGATCTGGTCGATTCAGCGCCCGAGGCAGCGACCGACGGAAAGCCATCCGAGCCGCCTCTCGTCCTTTTGAGGCTTCAGTCCCTCGTCCAGGAGGAACTCGACCTTCTGGACGAGAACGTATCCATCGCTGCAGAGGAGCTCGCCTTGACGGGCCTCGTGGGCCCCGAGGCGCGAAATATTCTGAACGCGGTCTCTAGCAAGAACCCCAGCGTCATCACCTGCTCTGCGGTCGATCTGAACGGCATCATGGTGACTGTGGAGCCGGACGCCTACCGCTGGGCCGAGGGCTCCAACATAAGCGACCAGAAGCACGTAATCGAGATTCAGGAGGCTCACCGGCCCGTCCTCAGCGCGACCTTTTCCGCCGTCGAGGGCTTCGACGCCGTCGTCCTGGAGTGGCCCATCTTCTCTCCCGATGGGGAGATGATCGGCTCGATAAACGCCCTCTTCAGGCCGGACCTCCTCCTCAACTCGACCGCAGAGCTGTGGAGGCAGGAGATCGGGGACGAAAATGTCACTGCTTGGGCGATGGCGACCGACGGGCTGATCCTCTACGACCCGGACCCCGAGGAGGTGGGAAGAAACCTCTTCACCGACCCCCTTTATGAGCCCTACGCCCAGCTCCTCGCCCTGGGAGAGAGGATCGCCTCTGAGGAGGAGGGCACCGGCACTTACGAGTTTCTGGGCCCGTGCCTCGTCGATCCCGTGGTCAAGAGCGCCTCTTGGGCGACGGCGGGTCTTCACGGCACGAAATGGCGGGTGGTGGTGGTCCGAGTCTAGATCGAATTTAAGCCTCATGGCTCGGCCTGCGCTGATCTGGTCGGTGCATCTCGGCCCGCCCTCTTGAGATATGGCTTAGTCCGGATCATACCTCCAGCGGCATCAAGTCCACGGATTTTAAGTACTCCTCCTTGGAGGCCCCTCTGCACTTTTTCAGAGCCTCTCTGAGCTTTCCGCCGCATTCTCCGAGCCAATCGAACTTCTCGCAGGAGGAGAGATCGTCGCAGGAGCTGCAGAGCTCGATCCCTTTATCTCGAGCGCAGATCCTGATGGTGCAGTCCGGGGGCCCTCCCCCGTTCTCGCAGCCGGCGCAGACGGCGTACTTCTTCATCCACTCCAGGCCGTCGACGACCTTTTCCCAGTCGATCAGTCCCCCCTCCTCCGAGACGAACGGCGCCCATTCTGAGATCTTGCAGTCTTCGATGAAGCCCCTCGTCCGGCCTGCGGTCTCGGCCACGATGCCGCTGCCTAGAGGGCACGAGATGCAGACGATCCCGCAAGGGCCGACCTGGACCTCTCTTTTTTCCGGATCCATCTTCATCGCATGAGAGAGATCTTTTTAACTATTTATATTATCTCCGTCCGATCCAACGACCATCCTCGTCGTAGTTCATCGACCTCTCCCATCCCGCGGCCCTCCAGACGGCGTCGAAGGCCGGCCTCAGCACCTCTTCGGATGCGTATTCGAAGCTCTCCACCATCATCTCGGGGACGAGGAGGGAGTCTCGGTCGATCTGGACGTCTTTGATGCCTGAGAACTCCCCCTGCATGAACCTGCCCTTGACCCCCAGCAGGCTGAGCATCACGAAGACCGGAGGCTCGACGCCGAGCCGCTCCTGGATGGAGGTGTACTTGGGAAGCGCCTCCATGAGGGTCTCCTCGAACCTCAAGCTGGGGATGACCTTCTCGCCATCGGGGCCGCCGGAATGATCGCCGAGGACGAAGGAGTCGACGGCCTCGATGATCCCGCTGACGTAGGTCTGGGCGTAGGAGCCCCGGTCGTCGTAGGTGAGAAGGCCGTCGAAGTTGTACCTCCAGCCCGAGAAGAGGCCCGTCAGGGGGAGGGGGAGGGTGCCCTTGCCGCTTTTGTACCTCCTGACGAGGGAGGAGACGTCAAACCGAGAGGAGAGCTCGAAGGCCCCGAAGGGGACGATCTGAAATACCATCTTCGGGCCTTCGTTTAAGGAGGCCGGAGTCTCTTTTGCGACTATCTTCGCCAGGGTCTCAGCCCGAAAGTCCCTCATCCTCTCGGCGGCGGTCCCGGTGATGGAGAAGGCTGTCCTGATCTCGAATACGTCCAGCGGGTACTTTCCGGCCGAGTTTCGAGAGTAAAACCGGCTGGACCCCTTGGTGATCATGTGGGGTGAAGCCCAGCTTTTTGGTATCCTTACGACGATGACGAACTCCCCGCCCTTCAGGGGGACCGCCCTCATGGATATTCCGGGGATCCGGGGGGCTATCCCCGTCTGGACCATCGACTCCAGGCGGAGGATCTCCTGGTCCGGGTCGATCCCCAAAAGGCCCGATATCTTGAGGGGGATCCCGTTCTCCTCGGCGACCCCGTAGAGGAGGTAGCCTCCCGATGCGTTGGCAAAGGAGGAGACGTCCCGAAGAAACTCCCTCTTCTCCAGGTCCGATGGGCCAGGAAGGCGCCTCTTGTAGTCGATGACCTTGCTCTCAGGGACCTCGTCCTCCATCAATCTTTGGATGTCCGCCTCCTCCAGGAGGTCGAGAGGTTTGTCGTTGAGGGTCATGCCACCATCTTTTGGGATGAGCCCCGGAGGATTTAGCGATTGCGGATCTGGACGTCTGCGGAAGGTTTTTTGCGGCACAATTCAAAACGAGAAAGAGCGGCTCAGAGCGGAGGGGAAGATGAAGACGAGAATCCACCAGCGAGAAGTGGGGCCGGAGGAGTACGACGGCTTCGTCCTCGGCGGCGACGTCGGCGGGACGAACACCAACATCGGCATCGCGGGGGCGAAAGCCGGAAAGGCGACCCTCCTCTACTCCGCCCACTTCGATAGCAGAAAGCTCAGATCTCTCATACCGGCGATCCGGGAGGCCCTCGATTACGGCCGGGAGAAGTATGGGATCGAGGTGGACCGGGGCGTGGTGGGGGTCGCGGGAGCAGTGACCGACTGCAGCCGAAT
>CAZHAO010000162.1:0-4951 GCA_964530375.1 uncultured Methanotrichaceae archaeon | reverse complement strand
ACCATCGCCGAGGCCATTCCGTGGAGGAACCGGACGGCGGTGAGAGCATAGACGCTCCCGGCCGTAACGTAGCTGAGGGAGAGGACGGAGTAAGCGAAGAGGCCGGCGACGATGAACTTCTTTCTTCCCGCCTCGTCGGAGAGGCGTCCGACGATGGGCATGAATATCGCCCGGGCGGCCGCAAACCCCGAGAAGATCATGCCGATCCAGAGCCCCGACGCCCCCAGGTTTTCGGCGTAGATGGGAAGCAGGGGACCGACTATGCCGAGGCCCAGCATGGCGGCGAAGACCGATATGAAGAGAACGTCGAAGAGCCTTTTATCTCCGTTCATAAGGAGCCGGTCCAAAGATCGAAGGTTCTAGCCGCTTTATGAGCCTCATATCCGGCATCCATCCGTCCTTCTCTTTGGGCCTCCTTTCCGATCACCGCTCTCCCGCCTCTCGGATCGCGGCCTCTCTCTCCAGAACCCCGATCAGCTCGTCGATGGTGAAGGGGCTCACCAGATCTATCAGCCTCCGAGCCCTGACGCACTCCTCCCTCATGGAGCCGAAGAGGCGGCGGAGCCGCTCCGCCTCAGCGCTCTCTTTCGCATCCTCCAGGATCTTCTGAGCCTCGTCGATGGCGGCGATGTGGATCTGCATTATCTGTCTGATCTTCTCGTTCTCGGCCTTGAAGGTCTCGTCTACGTTCTGCATGGCTACGTAGTAGTTTCTCTTATCGCCCGGCTTTCTGATCCTCCGGGCGATCCCCTGATTCTCCAGATGGGTCATGTTGGTGCTGACGGTGGACTTGCTGTACCCCGTCACATCCACCAGCTCGTCCATCGAGAGGGGCCCGTCGGCCATGAAGAGGGAGACCATCAGGGCTCCGGCGGCGTCGCTGTGTCCCATCAGGTTCGCGATCTGGATGCTGGCGTCTATCATGCACCTCTTTGCTGCCTCTTCGGGAGGATAATCTTCCCGTCTCATCAAGAGATGGTCCGCCACAAGCTTTAAGTACATTTCGTATAATCCGAAAGCCTCGAAGTTTCGGAAGAATCCGAATTATTAGAACTGACGGCTGAAGGTGAAGACCACGGATAGGGGAGAGAGGCTGGGCAGATGGATTGAGGGAAACCCCATCATCATTCTGACAATAGCGGCGCTTTTCACCGTGGCATCGGTTCATTACGCCCAGAGCATCACCATGGAGTCGGATACGGAGACCTACGTCGACGAGAACTCCAGGCTCTATGTGGAGTACGATCACATCTTCAACGATAAGTTCGGGACCGAATCGATAGTGGTCCTGGTGGAGGGGGACGCGGCGACAAGCCCTGAGTCCCTGGAGGCTATGGACCGGTTGACCCGCCAGATGGAGGCGGTGGAGAACGTCCTGGGAACCACCAGCATAGCCGAGATGGTGATGGAGGCGGAGGCAAAAGAGACGGGCGTTCGGAAAGTCCCCGGATCTCAGGAAGAGATCGACGAGATCTTGGAGAAGATTGAGGCGACAAACCCCTCCATGCTCACAGCGATCCTCCCTGACCGCAGACATACCATGATATCGATCGAGCTTCCGACTTATCTGTCCGAGGATAGATCAACGGCCATCCTTCTGGAGACCTACTCCGCCGTGGAAGTTGCAGATTTTCCTTCCGGAGCCGACACCACTGTGACCGGCGATATACCCCTCCACCACGACATAGAGGAAGAGATGAACGCCTCCATGGGAGAGCTCCTTGTGATCTCTTGCCTATTGATGGTGGTGGCCCTCCTCCTCGTCTTCAGGCACGTTCACTTCCCCCTTCTGCCCCTCCCCATCGTATTTCTTGGGATAATCTGGACCTTCGGGATGATGGGATTTCTGAAGGTGCCTCTTACGATGGTGTCCATGGCGGCCTTCCCCATCCTCATCGGCCTTGGGATCGATTACGCCATCCAGTTTCAGAATAGGATCGAAGAGGAGTTCCAGCGGGGCGAATCGATAGCCTCCGCCGCAATAGAGACGGTGGCTCACACCGCGCCCGCCGTCCTGATCGCCCTCATCATAACCGGGGCGGGCTTCTTCTCCCTCTTCTCGTCGACGGTCCCCATGATCCAGGACTTCGGCCTCCTATGCCTGATCGGCATCGTCATGTGCTACCTCTCGGCCCTCTTTGTGGGGGTCACAGTCCTCTACCTGATGGAGAGGGGCCGAACCGAGAGAAACAGCCGGAACGGCGAAGGGAGGAAGAAGAAAAAGTCCCCCATAGGCCCCATCGTCGTGAAGCAGGCCGCCTTCTTCCTTCATCGGTGGAAGGCCGTTCTGGTGGTGGCGACCGTCCTCACCGCCGTGGGCCAGTATGCCGACAGCCAGGTGCCGATAGAGACCGATTTCAAAGAGTTCATCCCCCAGGATCTTCCGCCTCTCAGCCAGTTCCGCCATCTCAACGACATATTCGGCGGGACAGACCGGCTCAACGTCATAGTCCAGGGGGACGTGACCGACCCGGAGACTCTGATATGGATGGACGAGTTCGGAGATTACGTCGTGGAGTCGAGGGACAAGGTCTATGGGGCGACGAGCCTCGCCACCATCGTCAAGAGCTACAACGGCGGCGTCATCCCAGGGGACGAGTCCATGGTTGTGGCCGTCTTGGACCGGATACCCGACGAGGTCAAGTACCAGTACATCGACGGTCACGACACCGCCCAGATCATCCTGGACATAGGCCAGGCCTTCGATAGCCTCGGCCAGGTGGGGATCGAGCGGCTCCAAAACGAGGTAGACAAAGACCTGATCTGGTTTGAGCCGCCGCCTGGGATCTCCGTCACTCAGACCGGAGATATGATGGTGATGAACTCCGTCATAGACGCCCTCACCACCGGCAGAAGAGAGATGACGCTTCTGGGCCTGGTGTTGATATTCTCCATACTGCTTCTAGTTTACAGAGACCTGATAAAGGCGACTCTGCCGGTTCTCCCCATGATCATGGTCATCGGCTGGATGGGCGGGCTGATGTACCTCACCGGGATGAAGTACAACCCCATGACCGCCACCCTGGGAGCCCTGATCCTGGGGGTGGGGTCTGAGTACGCGATTCTGACGATGGAGCGGTTCTACGAGGAGAGGAGGAAGACCGATGACCCCATGAAGGCGCTCTTCACGGCTACGGGAAGCATCGGACCCGCGATAGTTGCCTCGGGCCTCACCACCGTCTTCGGCTTCTCTGCCCTCATGGCGTCGCCCTTCCCCATGAACAGCAGCTTCGGAACGATAACGGTGGTCTCGGTCATCCTCGCCCTCTTCGCCACCTTCACGGTCTTTCCGGTGCTTCTTATCAGGCTCGAGTACTGGAGGGGACATAACGCCGAAGCTAAAACCAAAGCCGCAAGCTTTCTCATCATTTCCCTCAGGAGGTTGAAGAATTGCTGAAGATAGTCGATTTCGGCCTTTTGGCCGCGTTTCTGTTCATCGCCCTGGCGGGCCCCACGCCGGCTGGGGCTTCCTCTGACAACTACATCCCGTCGGTATCGTTGGATAACTATTGGACGACCTTCGGCTCACCGCAGCTGGATGCAAGCCTTGCGGGCACCAACGAGTTCGATCGGGGCGAGACGGTGGACCTCTACGTCGAGCTCACCAACTACGGCAGGATCATGGGCTTTGAGGACGACAAGAAGGCAGATACGAAGATGGAGCAGGCGCTGGCAGATCGGGAACTGGACTACGAAGAGGAGAAGACGACGGCTCTTGGGATAACAGGAACCCTCAGGTCGACGTCAGACATCATCGAGGTCAAATCGGGCGATCAGGTGATCGAGGCCCTGAGGTCGGGCGAGAAGTCGAAGGAGCCGATGAAGTTCACCATCAAGATAGGAAGCCACGCTCCTGCGGGCGAGTATCCGATGCTCCTCGACCTATCCTACGATTACCAGTACAACGCCGAGGTGGACGCGAGCGAGCTAGACCCCGATATAGGCCTTCGGGGCTTCCAGACCGCCTTCTGGTACGAGAGGGCGAACGAGACTATCACGATCCACATAGTGATCAAGAAGGAGT
The DNA here is from genome assembly GCA_964530375.1 of uncultured Methanotrichaceae archaeon. GTDB lineage: Archaea > Halobacteriota > Methanosarcinia > Methanotrichales > Methanotrichaceae > Methanocrinis. Next base: position 927 of record CAZHAO010000162.1, on the reverse strand, counting down.
CGGACTTCGAGATCGCCGAGACGAAGGCCGAGCTTTTCGCGGGCGAGAAGGGCGGGATCATCGAGGTGACGTACAAGAACATCGGCGAGGAGGTGGCGGATGACGCCATTGCCCGCCTCTCCGTCTTCAAGCCCTTCTCCTCCACCGACGATCAGGCCTACATCGGATCTCTCGCTCCGGGCGAGGAGAGGAGGGTGATGTTCAAGATCGACGTCGACTCTGACGCCACGGCCAAGCCCTACAGCATCAACAGCGAGATCAAGTACACCGACATGCGGGGGGAGACGGTCATCTCCGAGAGCATGAAGATCCCGGTGAGCGTCCTCCCCGCCAAGAGGTCTTACGCCCTTCCGGCGTTCGTGGTCTTGATCCTCCTGGTGGCCGGGGGGGCATCCCTTTATCGGAGGAGAAGAAGATCCTGATCTTTCTCCTTTCTCCTCCTTTCTCCTCCTTTTCTTCAACCTCGAATCTCAGGGTCCGGGGTCCTCCCCGGCGGCGGCCTCCAGCTGCCGTCCCCAGGCGGAGGGGCTGTAGCCCGCCTCGATGGTGGCGACCTCGATGCCGAAGTCCGCCTCGGCCTCGGCGGCGGCCGAATCGAAGAAGGATTCGTCTCCTCGGGCGCCGTTGATGAAGGGGACGACCTTCACGGCGTTCTCGTCGTCGGCGGCGGAGGATGGCGCTATGAATATGAGGGCTAGAATTAAAATGGGGAATAATTTTGGTGTCACGTTTTTTGGCAGTCTACCTATAACGAGTTGTTGGTTATGAAACCCACAACATGGAACCGCGTCCAATATGATGGCGCTAATGAGAGCCAATCGGATGCAATCAGCCTCCCTGATGTCGCCCATGTGATCTGAGATGGTGAGAACAACTCAATTGCGGTAGAATAGCCGTTTTTTGGGTGGGGCTTTTCTAATATTATAC
>CAZHAO010000161.1:0-4960 GCA_964530375.1 uncultured Methanotrichaceae archaeon | reverse complement strand
GTCTCTCTCACCTCAGGGGGCATATCCACCATCTGATCATCACCTTCTTCTAGACTGACTGCAGTTTATTTATCCCTTGCCTCTCGGGCGCACCTTATGAAATGTAGGGGAAACTCCCGATAGGAGGCCGCATGGAAGTGGTTATAGGAGGCGACGAGATTACCGTCGACGATCCCGTCCCTGCCGTTCTCGATCCCCGTACCGCGCCGTAGCCGGATCGCGTACTCGACCTCCGCTCCCTCGGCCAGGACCAGCTCAGAGTGGTGGAACTCGTGGCCGAGGAATTTGGCGCCCCGGGACCCCATGGAGCAGTCGCGAATAAACTCCCCCTCGGTGTAGCTGACGATCCTCCGACCCCCCATCCTGGTCTTTGCCGGGACGAGGCCGACAGCCGGGCGGGACTCTCCGCCCCAGTCGATCTCCTCACAGAGGTACATCAGCCCCCCACACTCGCCGAATATGGGGATGTCGTCCTCGTGGGCCCGCCGGATCGCCTCGATCATCGACCCGTTCTCCGAGAGCTCCTTAGCGTAAAGCTCCGGGTACCCTCCGCCGATGTAGAGGCCGTCTATCTCCGGAAGGGCGGGATCGTGGATCGGGCTCACCGGCACCACTTCCGCTCCTGAGAGCTCGATGAGCTCGAGGTTCTCCCGATAGTAGAAGTTGAAGGCCTCGTCCAGGGCGACGCCGATTCTGATCCCAGCGCCGTCGCTGCTCGAAAGGTATAGGTCGGGCTCCGGAGCCTCCAGGGGCTCGGCCTCGGCGGCGATCTCCAGGATTCGATCGATCTCCAGCCCCTCCTCCACCACTTGGCGGATCTTGGAGAGCCTTTCCGCAAAGCCGGCCTGTCTCCTCTCCCCTTCCAGCATCGGAACAAGCCCAAGATGGCGCATCGATAGGTGCATCGACTCGTCCCTCGGGATGACGCCGACGACCTCGACCCCGGCATGGTCCCGGATCGCCGAGATCGCCTTCTCGGCGTGCCGCTGGCCGCCGACCTTGTTGAGGATCACGCCCTTTATCTCGACATGGGGGTCGAAGTCGACGTACCCCTTCACCAGAGCCGCAGCGCTTCTGGTGATGGACCGGGCGTCCACCACCAGGATGACGGGCGACCTGAGCATCTTGGCGATCTGGGCTGTGCTGCCGCGGTCGCCGTCGTAACCCTCGTACAGCCCCCGGACTCCCTCGATGACGGCGACATCTGCCCCCTCGGAGGCGTGGGCGTAGACCTCCCTGATAGTCTTCTCCGTCATCAGGTGGCCGTCGAGGTTTCGGCACCACCGGCCGGTGATCCCCGTATGGTAGCTCGGGTCGATGTAGTCGAGGGCCACCTTGTAAGACTGAACCGCAAGCCCCCTTCCCCGGAGGGCCGAGAGGAGCCCCGCCACGATCGTCGTCTTGCCGCTGGAGCTCCGATCCCCGGCGAGGAGGACCCTGGGCAGGTCGGCGGGCATGTCGGCGGTCGCGCTCATATGAGGGACAGCTCCCGGAGCCGGTCGTCGTCGATGGGCACCGGATGCCTCGGCTTTGAGTCCCCGGCGACGTGCTCCGCCAGGTTCCGGTAGACCTGGGCTATATCCGAGTCTGGCGCCCCCTCGATCACCGATACCCCCTTCCTCTCGCACCTCTGGACGATGGGATCTTTAGGGATGAAGGCGACCATCTCGCTTCCCAGCTCCCGGGCGAACTTCTCGACGATCTCTCTCTCTCCCGAGGCCTCCCGAGAGTTGCAGATGACCCCCGAAAGCGGGGTGTTCAGCCTCTTCAAACCCCGGCAGATGTTGTTTGCGGCGTAGATCGGCATGTACTCCCCCGAGGTGATGATGTAGGCCTCGGTGACGAGCCCCTTTCTTATGGGGGCGGAGAAGCCGCCGCAGACTATGTCTCCAGGCACGTCGTAGAGGGTGAGGTCGATCTCGTCGAGGACCTTGGAGACCTTCCTCAGAAACTCGATGGCGACGATGATCCCGCGACCAGCGCAGCCGACGCCGGGCTCGGGCCCCCCGACCTCGATGCACTTGACGCCGCCGTACCCGCCGAAGACGACGTCCTCCTCGGCGATCTCGCCGCCGCCCCTGATCAGGTCCATCATCGTCGGGATCCTCCGTCCGACGAGGGTAATCGTCGAGTCGCTCTTGGGATCGCAGCCCACCATCAGCACCCGAAGACCCTTCTCGGCGCAGGCCGCCGCGACGTTGGAGGCGGTGCAGGACTTACCGATTCCCCCCTTGCCGTATATCGCAACATGCTTAACCTGGGACATGTTCTATCTCCAGAACGCCCAAGCCACGCCATCGGATATACAGGTTATCCAAGTTGGTGTTACTGAACCGTGGGAAGTCCGGAGAAGATGAGATCGAGTTTGGGGGGGCATGAAGTCGGAAGTCGCATCTCGGGGGTGGGTGAGAAGGGCCGTCGGAATTCTGGCGATCCTGGCCCTTCTGGCCGTGGCCATGGGGGCCTCGGGCCAGGTGCCAGAGGCCCTGGTCCGGGGCTCGTTTTCTGACGGAAACGGCAGCTGGAACGCCGAGAGCTTCGGCTGGTTCTACTACGACCTGGACGATGGGACCGGCGGCGAGAGGCTCACCATCGAGGCGGAGGGAAGGGAGGTGAAAGAGGGCCACCTCGTATATTCGAGCGAGGTCTGGACCGAGGAGTTCGACTTCGACGAGTGGGGCAGCTACCAGGCTGTGGCGTTCCTCGGGAAGAGGTACCTTGCGGGCTACCCCGAGAGCAACTTCACCGACGCCGTCTCCGCCCTGGAGGACGGCGAGCTCTGGCAGGTCGTCCAAGACTCTGACGCCGTCCTGACCGCCACCTCCGAGGAGCCCCTGGTTCTCGGCGGCGGATACTGGATCGAGGTGGGTGGAGTCTCCTCCGAAGGAAATGAGGTCTATCTGATCCTGAAGAGGTACGGTATCGAGGTGGACCGGGCCGTGGTGAGGGTGGGGGATACCTACGTCTACGAGGCAAAGGATGACGGGACGCAAGATGACGAGGATGGAGATGACGACTTTCCCTTAATCCTGGCCCACGTCAGCGCGGCGATGGAGGGCTCAAACAAGGATATCGTCGACTTCAACGGGATCTTCCAGGTTCTGGACTTCCCCACCTACAGGCTCGAGGCCGGCGAGATCGTCGGCCTGATGGAGGTGGCGACCCTGTCCGAGAGAAAGATCGAGCTTGAGAACGCCGAGGATCTGGTACTCCGGAGGGACAGCACCATCAACCTGGTTGGGAATTTGATGCTGAGGGTGAGAGACACCCCCGAATTGATCTACTACCCCCAGGGAGCCATCACCGAGTACGGCGTCTACGAGATCAGGGGGCCGGTGTTCAGCGAGAATTATTCAATGCCGACTTACGATAGGGTTACTGGAGAGATTACAGGATACGCACCGGCCAAATGGAATTACACGAACTTCTCAGGATTCTATTTCTATGACGATGAGGATGTAGGCTCAGAGTCTTTGATACTTTTCAGCGTGGATGATAGATTAGTGGCATCGTTAAGGGCTCAATACTCCTCGAATGTTCAGAATGTTGATTTTGAAGTTGATGATTGGGGTTCCTATGAGGTGATCTCCTTTTTAGGAGATATCTGGTTTGCAGGTTTCGGTCCCACCACGGTCTCTGACATAGAAGAGGATGGTATGTTTAAAGATTACAAGCAGATTAGTAGGATATTAATTGATACGGAGCTTAAGGATAAATTGACTGGGGGAGGTGGGTATCTTCTGCAAGAAGGCTACCAGATTTCGATTCGCGATGTCACCAAAGGAGACGTAGAAGATGACAGAATATTCATCGAACTGAGCAAGAACAATCAGTTCCTGGAGAGCGTAGTGATCGAGGCAAACTCCACCTACATCTACAAAGCCGATGTTGGAGATATGAACGACGTACCGATTATTTTATTGAAAATTGGGAGCATATTTAGGAATGAAAGTGAACAGTTTGTCATGATAGATGGATTATTCCAGATATCAGACAGCCAATACCTCCCTGTCGAATCCTATAATGACTTTGGAGAGCTGACCGTTGTTCAGACGTCTGATCCCAATGTAATTTTCATGACAAATGACGACGATATAAATTTAAAGCGCGATTCCGTGGTGGGCATCCTGCCTGGCATGTACATCGCTGTAGCCGACAACGATTCCCTGAGATACTACATCTTCAAGAATGAATATGTCTTACCTCCGCCAGAGATAGTGAATTATTATCTGCCTAAAGAGCCAGTCCCCTCAGGAGGGAAGGCCAACTTCTCAATCTTCGTCCTCGCTGGGGACATCCTCAGCGTCTCGGCAGAGACGGTCGACTCTCAGGGACGGAGAGTGATTCTGGGAGATCTGACCGCTGCGGGGATCGGAGATAGGGACCAGTGGCTTTTCTCTTGGCAGTGGAATGCCACCGTTTCAACCCTCAGCGATGACGGAAGCCTTCTACCAGAGTCGAATGTTCAGAGTGGAGTTCTTAAGGTCAATAATACAACGGAACCGGTCCAGGTATTTGTAAGGTATGACGCCTCCGGATGGATCGGCTTGATCCAAGATACGTCAGGTGAGATTTACTACATATCTCCCACCGAATACGAAATGCTGGGTGCATCCCCGGGCTACGCGGAGATGGCCTCCAACGAGACGCTTCGAAAAATATACATAAAGGTCGAGCCTGGAGTCAGTGAGATCAATTTCTTCCAGGTCGTCGACGGGGCCCCAGTTTTAGACAATACGAGCCATAATCTCTGGTTCTCGCGCCAGGGGATCGAGCCCCATCTGGTCAGAGTCGGAGCCCTGCCGGGACGATACGAGCTGAGGCTGAGGGTGGAGAATGCCATGAACGCCCTCCAGGCGACGGGCTACCATTTCGACGTCTCGGGTCCGGATCTGCGGTCTGCCACCGTCGGGTCGGCCACTGTCGCCGTCGACGAGAGGTTCCGCCTCCCCATGGCGAT
>CAZHAO010000160.1:0-5009 GCA_964530375.1 uncultured Methanotrichaceae archaeon | reverse complement strand
TAGGCGGAGTAGACCCCTGGAAAACCGCGAAGGCAGTCGATGAAGAGCCCCGCATCCTCTATCATCACGGCGCCGTCCAGCTTCAGAGAAACTTCCTCCATGCCGAAGGCGGCCACCTCCTCGAGGGAGTCGGCCTGGATCTCGGTGTACCCGATGTTTCTCTGCTCGACCTCCCCGAGGATCCCTCTGGCCTCCTCGAACTTGCCCCTGTTTCCGGTGACGAAATATATCATGATATCTACACCTTTGAGCACCTTCAATCGGATCTTATTAATCGGCTTTCCTTCTCTTGTTTTCTGGATCAGCCATCTTCATCTTATAACTCGCCATGCTGGGATTCGTTGAGGGCAACGTTTTTCATCCCCCGGCATCACATCCTGTCGATAATAATGCAGGAGCTGATGCGGTCATGCTGGAACTGGGGGACAGAATTGCGGTCACAACAGATGGCGTTCGGCGCGAGGGCGTTCTGATGCCCTCGGTGAGCGGCAGAGTGGTCATAAAGATGGACAGCGGCTACAACGCCGGATTCGACAGGGAACGCTCCACGGTGGAGCTTTTGGCTCGGGGAAAGGCTCTGAAGATCCCGCCGCCTCCGCCCCTGAAAAGCCGAGAGGGGCTCCCTAAGGTCTCGATCCTCTCCACCGGAGGGACGATTGCAAGCAAGGTGGACTACAGGACCGGGGCCGTTACCAGCCAGTTCTCCGCCGAGGAGATCATATCCTCGATCCCGGAGCTCCTGGAGATCGCCAACTACGAGGGGAAGGTGATCTACAACATCTTAAGCGAGAACATGAAGGCCGAGTACTGGCAGGTCCTGGCCAGGGCCGTCGGCGCCGAGATCAGGAAAGGGGCCGACGGCGTCATCGTCACCCACGGGACCGACACCATGACCTACACCGCTGCAGCTCTCTCCTTCATGGTCAAAACCCCCGTTCCCGTCGTCCTCGTCGGCTCCCAGAGAAGCTCAGATCGGCCCAGCAGCGACGCCGCCATGAACGCCATCTGCGCGGCCGCCGTTGCAACGAGCGACATCGCTGAGGTGACTGTGGTGATGCACGGGACCACCAGCGACGACTTCTGTTTAATCCACAGGGGAACGAGGGTCCGAAAGATGCACACCTCTCGAAGGGACGCCTTCCGAAGCATAAACCAGCACCCCATCGCAAAGGTAGAATATCCGTCACGAGATATCGAGGTTTTTGGAGAACACCGGAGGAGGGGGGAGGTCGACCTGGAGGTGAATGAGGGTCTTGAGCCGAGATGCGCCCTGGTCAAGTACTTCCCCGGAGCCAAACCCGAGGCATTCGAGCACTACATAAACTCGGGATACAAGGGGATCGTCCTGGAGGGGACGGGCCTCGGCCACGTCGCATCCGACTGGGTGGAGACGATAAGGTACGCCGCCGACGCAGGGGTTCCCGTAGTGATAACCTCCCAGTGCATCCGAGGCAGGATCTGCGATCGGGTCTACGATACGGGAAGGGACATGCTGGCCGCCGGGGGGATCGAGGGCGGAGACGCCCTTCCAGAGGTGACCCTGGTGAAGCTGATGTGGGCCCTCGCCAATTCGTCCTCCGTCGAGGATGCGATGGCATTGATGAAGGTCCCTCTGGCGGGAGAGATCTCTTCCTCGACCCCCACGACGGTCTGAGGGGATTGGCATATCCCCAGCCCTCCGCCTCCCCCAACGCTTATAAACCTGATAGATATACTAGGCTGGCTCAAGATTACTTTGGAGGAATTCAGTTTTGACACGTAAACCAGCAAGCATGTACCGAAGACTGGAGCGCCCCTACACCCGAAGGGAGTACATGGGAGGCGTTCCGGGAAGCAAGGTCGTCCACTACGACATGGGCAACCTCAATACAGAATTTCCCGTCACTCTGACCCTGGCCGCCAAGGAGCCCTGCCAGATCAGACATACAGCTCTGGAGGCGGGGAGGATCACCGCCAACCGTTACCTCATGACTTACGTGGGCAGGCTCAACTTCCACCTGAAGCTGAGGGTCTACCCCCACCAGGTGCTCAGGGAGAACAAGCAGGCCACCGGTGCGGGGGCAGACCGGGTCTCCAGCGGGATGCGTCACGCCTTCGGAAAGGCCGTCGGCACCGCCGCCAGGGTGGAGGCGGGCCAGAAGGTCTTCTCCGTCAGCACCACCCCCCAGTACGTCTCTCACGCCAAGATGGCCCTGAGGAGAGCGGGACACAAGCTGCCGACGCCGGTCTACATCGTGGTGGACAAGGGCGCAGAACTTATAAAATAGTCGAGGTCAATCGGTGTTCTGATGGAAGACTACATGAAGGGGCTCGAGCGGGCCATGAGCAGGCTGCCCGCCTCCAGGGGGACCGAAGACAGGTTCGTGATACCCTCGCCCAAGATATTCTACGAGGGGAAGACTACGGTCATCGAGAACTTCGCCAGCATCGCCGACGCCCTGAACAGGGACCCCGACCATCTGATGAAGTTCATCCTCCAGGAGATGGGAACCGCCGGCAAGATCGAGGGTCAGCACGCCGTCTTCCAGGGACGGTTCACTGAGCAGAACCTCGAGCGGCACATCGACTCTTACGTCCAGGAGTACGTCATCTGTTCCGAATGCCATCGGCCCGACACCCAGCTTATAAGGAGCGATCGGGTCCTGATGCTGAAGTGCGATGCCTGCGGAGCTCACCGGCCCGTCCGAAAGAGGAAGACCAAGACGGTCGTGCCCAAGGACGTCATCGAGGAAGGGGAGACCTACGAGCTTCGGATCGAGTCGGTGGGCAGAAAGGGCGACGGGATCGCGAGGGTCGACAAGTTCATGATCTTCGTGCCGGGGACGGCCAAGGGCGACATCGTTCGGGCCAAGATCAAGAAGATCAGCGGAACCCTCGCCTTCTCAGAGGTCGTGGAGAGAAAGGGCTCGTCCTGATGGGAGCTGCTCGGGATGGAACCTCATATAGGCCTTGAGTTCACCGACCGCCACCTCTACCTGCTGGAGTTCTCCCCCGCGGACTTCTGGATGCCCTTCGCCGAGAGCTACAACTCCCTCCCATGGGAGGAGAGGAGCGACGAAAGGCTCGCCATCATCGCCGAGAACTACTCCTACCTTCTCGACCTCCTGGTACATGCGAGGCTTTACTACCTGAGCAGAAAGCCTTACGAGGAGCGGTTCAGGTAAATCTGAGCCGTCCCGGAGCCGATTTCTATGGACTCGGTCTGCTGCCATCTGGTGAGGGGCCTTCCCTCCATCGGAGAGGGGGACGACCTGGCGGCGATGATCGAGGATAGATTCCCGGTTCGGGACGGGGACGTCGTCTGCATCGCCTCCACCGTCGTCTCCAAGGCGGAGGGGCGGGCGAGAAAGCTCGAGGTGTACACCCCCTCGGCTCGGGCGGCGGAGATCGCAGAAAGGCTCGACAAAGACCCGAGGTTCGTCCAGGCGGTCCTGGAGGAGTCCGAGGATGTTCTTCTCGACACGCCCTTCCTCCTAGCGGCGACGAAGTTCGGTCACATCGGAGTCAACGCCGGGATAGATCGGTCCAACGTCGGCGGTGGACGGATCCTCCTCCTTCCGGAAAACCCGCGAGCCAGCGCCGACCGGATCAGGAGGGATCTAAAAAAGGAATGCGCCGTCATCGTCACCGACACCTGCGGAAGGCCCTTCCGCTGCGGCGTGGCGGGAGTCGCCATCGGCTGGTCGGGGATCGCGGCGCTTCGGGACTGGCGCGGGAAGCGAGACCTCGAGGGGAGGGAGCTGGAGATCACCCTGGAGGCGATCGTCGACGAGATCGCAGGGATGGCGAACCTCCTGATGGGCGAAGGCGGAGACGGGACCCCCGTCGTAGTCGTGCGGGGGCTTGAGCTCCCGAGGTCCGGGGGGAGGATCTTTCGGCCGAGGGAGCTGGACGTGATCAGGGACCGCCTCCAGGAGAAGTAGCAACGATCTTGGCGACCAGCTATGAGGCCGATAAAAGTTGTCATACCCTTCAAGCTCGACTGCGCCAAAAGCAGGCTGTCATCGATTTTATCATCCGAGGAGAGGGAAGATCTCGCCCTGGCGATGCTGGAGGACGTGATCGATGCCGTCTCGGGGCTCGGCGAGGTCGCGATTTTGATGAAAGATCCGATCCCCGATAGGTGCCCCTTCGACCGCCTCAAGTCAAGGGGTTTTGATCTCCTGGAGTGTCCCCAAGAGCTCGACCCAGCCCTCAACTCCATGATCGAGGCCGAGGAGAGGAGGGGCTGGCCTTCGGACATCTTGGTCGCCATGGCGGACCTTCCCCTGATGAGGCCCTCCGACCTGGAAGGCCTGGTCAGAACCCCCGGCGACGTGGTGATCGTCCCGGGGAGGGGCGGAGGGACGAACCTGATTCTCATCAGAGAGCCGAGGTTTCGGGTCAGCTATTACGGCCTCAGCTTCATAAAGCACCTCCAGGCGGCAGAAGACCTGGGCCTCTCGGCCGGGGTCTTCGAGTCGTTCCGGTGCGGGTCGGACATCGACGAGCCTTCGGACCTGGTGGAGGCGATGATCCACGGCCGGGGCAGAACTCCCGAGCTCTTAAAGGATTTGGGCTTTGAGCTATCGGGAAAGAGAAAGAAATCTAGGGCGGGATTTCTTCGAGAATATTAAATTTTTGTCGGCCGCTAGTATACCGTGACCCTCTTCACGCCGTTGATGTCCATGAGGAGCCGGACCAGCTCCCCCGGGATCTTCGCCTCGGTGATGATGGTGAGCTTCGGCTGCTCCACGAAGAAGGGATCGTCGGAGACCGCCTGCCTTATGGATAAGCCGTACCTGGCGACGGCGCTCGCCACCTCGCCGAGGAGGCCGGTCTGGGCAGCGTTGACGGGGGTTATCTCGATGACCCCGAGGCCCACGACGGGGGCAACGTCGGCGAGGAAGGTCAGGGATCGGACGTTCTTGAAGATCTTCCAGAGCTCCTCGTCCTCGACGATCGCCGCGGCGGTGGTGTCCACCACCCTTCGGTCGACGTCCAGCTCTTTTGCGATCTGGGCGTGGGGT